>JAUXWL010000595.1 GCA_030680155.1 Anaerolineales bacterium | reverse complement strand
GCCCCCGTCAGCGCAGATGAAGCGCTGGTCTATGCAAAGGCAATTTGCGGCGCGCTGGATGCGCTCCACAAAAAAAATTTCCTACACCTGCACCTTGCTCCAGAGTTGATCCGCATCAACCAGCGCGGCGAAATTCAAGTCAGCGGCATCGCCAACGCACATCCCATCGGCGCAGGATTGCCGCGCAAGCTCGGCAGGATTTCACCACTTTACAACTCCCCTGAACAAATCGAAAACCAACCGCTTACCACCGCCGCCGACGTGTACGCGCTCGCAGTCATCCTGTACGAACTCACGACAGCAGCATGGATCAACGGCAGTAACGCCCCAAAAACCAGCGCAGCGATTCGCAAAGTACATCTCGAAACAACCCCGCCAGCGCCCAACTCACTCAACAAACGCATCCCCGACCATTTCTCGCTCATGATCCTCTGGGCGCTGCGCAAAAAAACAGAGGACAGGTTCAAGACCACAACGGAATTGATCTCGGCGCTCGCGCTTGCCATCCGCGTTTCACAGGATGAAATTCCGCTTCGCGCCGACCCGACAACTGCTCCTGTCACCTCGGCAGTTCTTTCCGAGTGGCAGTTTCTTCCCCCACCCAAGCCAAGCCTGCAAGACGACGCGCCGCCGCTTGAAGACCGACTTGCTGTGCTGGGTGCGCCTAAGAATAAAAAAGCGCGCTTCAATATCGCTCCGATCTTTTTTCTTCTTTTGTTTGGCGGTCTCTTTTCGTTATTCTGGTTCATCCGCCCTGCTGAAATTCCCATTGAACTGCCCGAAACCGCCACGCCATTCCTGCTGAGTTACACGCCGCCACCCACCATCACCCCCACTCCAAGACCCGCCGACCCACGCGGCGGACGGATCGCCTTCACCTGCACACGCGGCGACTATAACCAACTGTGCATGATAAACCGCGACGGCACAGGACTCACCCAATTGACGGATATGGCGGCCAGCAACTACTACCCCACCTTCACCAGGGATACAGAGTCTTTGTTATTTGCGTCGAACCGAAATGGCGCATTCGACCTCTACCTGCTCGCCTTCAACCAACAGCAGGTGATTCGCGTCACGAATAATGTTGGCGATGTCGTTTCACCTGATTATTCCCCCGATGGGCGCACGATTGTTTTTGCCAACCGCGTAGGGGATCATCCCACTGCAATCTGGATGGTGAACTCGGACGGGCTTAATCCGCGCTTGGTGTATACGGGAGTAAGGGATATTGTAGCCACTGCATTTTCACCGAACGGAGAGCAGGTGGCCTATGCCATGGCTATGGGAATTCCGCAGGAGTATGAAATCTTCATCATGGACGCCAACGGGAGAAACCACCGCCGCATCTCGGAAGGATTGCAGGGCGTAGGCGGCAGTATTGCCTGGGCTCCTGATGGCAGTCATGTCCTCGTCCATGCAGGGCGGTTTGGAGACAAGAACATTTACAGGCTCGATGTCAATACAGGCAATGCGGTGCAACTGACGGATGGCGGGAATAATGCGGGCGCATCCTATTCACCTGACGGGCTTTACATCGTATTCAATTCACTCCGCAACGAGGATCAGGCAGATTTATATATCATGCGCGCAGACGGGACCAATCAGGTGCAACTGACTTTTGACCCCGAACCCGACTGGGGCGCACGCTGGGTGGAGTGAGTTTTGTTCTGCAATACGATAGTGGTAACGAGAACGAAAGCGACCTCCCATGCCCACAAATTTTAAATGGACAGAATCAGGTTTGAGCGGAGAAAGGCGCGCTTTTCATCCTCAAAAAAGGCTGTAATGAATTTGCTGTCCAGTCCCTTGTAAACATCATTTTATGAATTTCAGGTGGAGTTTCCATAACAATTCATTAACGAAAAAGTTATAAATTCGCGCGGCTAAAAACCTTTACATGCAGGACGTTTGATGTATGATTATTCCCATCAATGGCGTTTTTCGCGGCTCGTCCACCGCGGGAGGCGCTGTTCATCTTTAATCCACATATCGAAAGGAAGTTATATGAATGTCCAAGCAGCCAAGCTCCTATCTGTCTTCTAAGTTGGAAGGCCGCCTGAAAGCCGATGAAAGCGGAAACAGCATTTTTGCCATCAAGCCCATTAAGCAGGGTGAAGTGATCGCTGTTTTCGGCGGCGTTGTATATGAATGGGAGACCTTTATCCACCTACCCGAACGTGAGCGCATGTTATGCCTCCAGGTTGAAGACCGCCATTTCCTGGTGCCGCGCCCCATTGGTGAGGGAGATTTTGTCAATCACTCGTGCAATCCGAATGCAGGTCTTTCGGGTCAGATTGGACTCGTTGCAATGCGAGACATCAAAATCGGCGAGGAAGTTTGTTTCGACTATGCCATGTGCGACACCATGCCCTACGATGAATTCGACTGCCTGTGCGGCGCATCCACGTGCCGCGGCAGGGTGGGCGGTACCGACTGGCAAAAACCCGAGCTCCAGAAACGATATGCCGGCTTTTTCTCCCCGCATGTTCAGCGCAGAATAGACGCGCAGCGGGCGGAGAAGCGCGCCTTTGCCCGCGCCATGCGGATGTCCAAGGCTTCAACCATCAACACGCCTGTTTCTAACCCAGTGTACGAATAGGGCAGCAAAGCCAAGACCTCCAGAATTAAATTCTGGAGGTCTTTTTGATTCAGCAAAACCTAGTACGAGTTCGTACCGCAAAATTCATTTTGCGCCCTGGCGGGCAAGATAAACCCTTCGATCCACTCACATCGTCCCGATGTCCTTCGGGAGGGCAGGTCTTGCGGTACTGCGCAGAATCTTCGCGGAGTAATACTATATCGGGGAAATCACCAGACATAAGGGATTAGACGATATTTGACCTTCTGTTTATATTCCGCATAACCAGACAGGTCATTTTCCAAAGCAATTTCTTCATCAAGAATGCGCGCAACAATGACAGGTATGATCACCATACCTGGAATCGCCGCCCACCAGGAACCCAATGCAATCGGGGAGGCAACGGATAAAACTATCATCCCCACATACATTGGGTGGCGAACGATGCCGTACACATCCGTATCAATCACGTTTTGCCCGCTGGCAACTTCGATAACGCGGGAAAGGAAACTGTTAACTTGCATGGTGCGAAAGACCAGCAAATAGCTGAGAAAAACAACCCCACCCGCGCCGATGGATATCTCCGCTGACATATTCGACCAGCCAAAACGGATGTCAAAGCCCGGCAAGAGGTACGCAAGCACAAAGAATAGATAGGAGGCTTGGATGATTTTCCGCTGTTCCCTGCGCTCTTCACGCGTTCGCATCCTGCGTTCGAGCAATGCAGGGTCGTTTTTGAGGAGATATATCATCACAAACAACATGGGGATGAAAATCACACCCATATACATCCATGCCTGCCAGTAATTCCACGTGCCCGCAGGAAGGAAGAAGAACAACATAAATACCAGAACCGCCATCAACAGGCGGGACAGGACGAGTTTCAACAATTTTGAGCGGGGCACGGGAAACTCCTTTCGTAATGAAGACCTGACAGGCTTTTAAAAACCTGTCAGGTCTTTTCTGATTACACCTTCGGCCCCGCCTCAATGACCTCCTGCGGTGTACCGTCCGTAAATTTTCCGAAGTTTTGGATAAAGCGCATGGCAAGGTCTTTGTAGCGGCGGCCATATTCTTTTTTGTCAGACCACGAAGCGCCGGGGTCCAAGACTTCATCGGGCACGTTCGGGCAGGTCTTCGGCACTTCAAATCCAAAGATGGGATCGGTCTTGAATTCAACATCGTTCAATTTGCCATCCAGCGCGGCATTCAACAGGGCGCGTGTGTATTTGATGGAAATACGCTTACCCACTCCATACGGTCCGCCCACCCAGCCGGTGTTGACCAGCCAGCATGTCGCGCCATAATGTTCGATCTTGCGTTTGAGCAATTCCGCATAGCGATACGGATGATGCACCATGAACGGTCCGCCAAAACAGGCGCTGAAGGTGATCTCTGGTTCCTTGCCGAGTCCCACTTCCGTGCCTGCGATCTTGGATGTGTAGCCAGAAATGAACTGATACAACGCCTGATCGGGAGTCAGCCGCGCAATCGGGGGCATGACGCCGCTCGCATCGCACGTGAGGAGGACGACATTCTTCGGATGCCCGGCCTTTTTCTCAGGGACGGCATTCGCGATGAACTCCAGCGGGTAGGAGGCGCGGGTATTTTCCGTGACAGTATCATCGTTAAGATCGATCATGCGTGTGACGGGGTCATAGGTCACATTTTCAAGGATCGTGCCGAAGCGTTTGGTGGTTGCAAAAATCTCCGGCTCCGCGGACTCCGAAAGCCCAATAACTTTGGCGTAGCATCCGCCTTCAAAGTTGAAAACACCGTCGTCACTCCACCCATGCTCATCGTCCCCGATGAGGCGGCGTTTGGGATCTGCCGAGAGCGTAGTCTTGCCCGTTCCACTCAATCCGAAAAACAAGGCGACATCATCCGTGTCATCTGGATTGACATTTGCAGAACAGTGCATCGAGAGTACACCTTCCAACGGCAGGAGATAATTCAAGATCGTGAAGACCGATTTTTTGATTTCGCCCGCATACGCGGAATTGCCGATGATGGCAATCTTCCGTTCAAACGACAGACAGATGAAGGTCTCGCTGTTCGTACCATCCACAGCAGGCGCGCCTTTGAACGACGGCACGGCCATGATCGTAAACTCAGGCACGAATCGCTTATATTCCTCAAGCGACTGCGGCAGGATAAACATGTTTCGCACAAAATGACTGTGCCAGGCAAGTTCGGTCACAATGCGGACAGGCAGACGATAAGCCTCATCCGCGCCAGCATACACATCCTGCACAAAGATATCGCGTCCCTGCAAAAAGCCCAACATGCGGCTGTAAAGCATCTCGAATTTGTCGATATCAAATGGACGGTTGTACACGCCCCACCAGATATTATTCTCCGAATCCGTGTGGCGGACAACGAATTTATCGTTGGCGCTGCGGGCAGTATGTTTGCCTGTGAATGCCGCATAGGCGCCGCCCGCAACCACTGCGCCTTCACCGCGAAACGCCGCTTCTTCCACCAGCGCCTCTGTGGGAAGATTCCAATAGGCAAGCCGTAAATTCCCAATACCATTTTGCGACAGGTTGTAATCCGCCTTGCGAGTCTGTGCGATGGATTCGGCGGGGGTTTTGATATTCAGTAAATTGTTCATGTTTACATCCAATCCCGGATCATCTTCTTTTCACCAATATAGATCTCATTCGGCGACGTGGCATCCAGCGCCCACTTGATGCGCGCAATACCTTCGGTAATATCCTTAACCGAACCCGCAAATGAAATGCGGATGTGTCCCTCCATGCCAAATTCCTTGCCGGGCACGGTCACAACCATGGCTTTCTTCAACAGGAATTTGGACACCTCCACCGAGTTGTTGTTGAACGCACGAATATCAGGCAAGGCATAGAACGTCCCCTGCGGCTCGATGAGACGGGCGCCATTGAAGGTCTTCATTTCCTGCAAGACAATATCGCGGTTATTTTGGATCTGCAAACGCAGCGCCTCCACCACGGACTGTAAGCCGTTCAGCGCGCCCTCGGCAGCCGCCTGCGCGATAGGCGACACACAGGAAGTCGTTTGTGCGAGCACATTTGTCATCACACGGATCAATTGCCTCGGCGCAATCACCCAGCCGATGCGAAAGCCCGTCATGCCGTACAGCTTCGCCACGCCATTAACGACGATGACGTGTGAATCTTCGATGTCTTTTTTCGTGAACGAATAGGCGGGCGGCGCAACATTGCCGTCGAAGGTCAACTTGTGATAAATATCGTCGCAGACCATGTAAATACCCTTGCGTTCGCACAGGTCCACGATCTTTGAGATCAAGCCTGCGGGGTAGATTGCGCCAGAGGGATTGTTGGGGCTGTTGATGATGATCGCGCGCGTGGAGGAGGTCACTGCGCGTTCAATATCCTCGAAACGCGGGGTAAACGTCCCGTCTTCAGGGGTGACGATGACTGGTATCCCCAGGCACATCTTGATCATCTCGGGATACGAAACCCAATACGGCGCAACCACGATCGCCTCATCCTGTGGGTTCAGAATGGAATAAAAAATATTGTACAGAGATTGCTTTGCGCCATTGGTAACAATCACATTTTCCGGCGCAACGAGGCGGTTGTAATTTTCCTCGGTATAGCGGATGACCGCTTTTTTCATGGAAGGCAAACCATCCGGCGGGGTGTACTTCACCTCTCCGCTGGAAAGTTTTGCTCCAGACGCGAGGATCGCCGCAATGGGCGTCTTGTTCTTCGGCTCGCCAATCCCCAAATTGATGACCGCCTCGCCGCGTTCACGCAGCAGACGAGCCTCTTCATTCAAGGCAAAGGTCGGGGATTCGGCAATTTCACTGGCAAGTTTGCTAAGTTTCATGATTCTCCTTGGAATTTCATTTGCTATCACAGATAATTTTTACATCCATTCTGGGATGAGACTGTCCATTGACAGTCGTCCGCAGTCACCTTAAAACAAAATCTGGCCAGAGTCTTCTCTCCAACCAGATGCATTTCCATACCCGCAAATGAAGCGGCACTGACAATTGTTTGTCAGGCATGGCATTCATAATTTCATTATACTATACCGCCTAAAACGAAATATTGAACGAATATAACAAGATTGACAAATAAATGTAACCACCCAACCATGACCCAACTTACGGGCAGGTAAACGCTCCTGCCGCCATGCTTTGCGTCTGGCTCCACACCGTCTCGAATTCCTGCAAGTACAGCGCGGCGATCTCTGCATTATCCATAATGATGACATTCTCTTCATTGGATTCTTCCGCGTTGGCAGAATAATTCATGGAGCCGGTCAGCACGATACTTTCGTCCACGATGATGACCTTGTGATGCAAAAAGCTGGGGTTGCCATCCTGCCGCACAGGCAGGCCCGCGCACCAGAGCGTCTGTAACTCCGAATTCGGGCTGCTGCTGCCAAAGGTCTCGAACACGCCGCGCACGTCCACGCCTGTTTTCGCGCGGTCGATCATCACCTGCGCCAACGGAAAATCCGTAAAGCTAAACGCCAGAAAACGGATGCTTGTCTGTGCGTCCGCCACCACCGCGATCATTTTGCTCATCGCCTTGTCTTCAGGCGTGAACAAAACCTGCACGGGCGTTCCATCAAGGATCGCCCATTGGTTATTCACTGTCGAAGGCGCGCGTGGACCGAATTGCCCGTTCCACATTTCCTGGAACTCACGCTCGTAGATCAATGCAATTTCGGGCGAGCGCACAACGATGACATTATTATTCTGTTTATAAACGCCATTGACCGTGACATTCGTGGAACCTGTCCATACGATCTGCTGGTCGAAGATCCAAAACTTATTGTGCATCAACGCCGAACGCGCATCATCCTTAACCTCGATGCCTGCTCCTGTTAGCATGGAGAATTGTCCACGCCCGGGCTGGGTGTCGTAGCTCAAGCCGTTCTTGTCATCCGTCATCCACTTCACATCCACGCCACGGTTCTTCGCCGCGACCAAGGCTTCCGCCACCCGGGTGAGACTAAATTCAAACGAAGCAATATGGATACTGGATTGGGCATCGTTGATAAGTTGGATCAATTTCTCTTCAACGGAACCCACGGGGTTATTGGGATCATTGATGACCAACGGATTCGTGAAATACACATCCCACCAGCGAGTGGGAGAAGCAACCGGCAAAGTTTCTACAACAGGGACGATGAACTCTGGCGTCTCTGAATCAGGCGGAAGAATGACAGGTGTTTCAGTGACAGGGACAATAAACGGCGGCGGTGTTTCCGACGCAAAAAATGGAAGCGGCGTGGGTGGCGCGTAGACCGTCGGATCATCCATCGGCTCGCAGGAGGAAAGCAAAACCGAGAGGAGCAGGAAGAGCAGCAGTAATTTTTTCATTTTCCCATCCAGTACAAAATAATTATTCCAACGCCGCAAAATCCTGCGGATTGCCGAGAGGATAGGAGGTCGCCTCACTTGTAATGCGTTTGACCAAACCGCCCAGCACAGACCCCGTACCGACTTCCACAAACGCAGCGACGCCCATGCCGGTCATCACCCGAACAGAATCAGTCCACTTCACGCGGGATTGCATTTGGGCTTTGATATCAGCCCGGGCTTCATCGGCGGTCTTCAACGCGGCAGCGTGAACGTTGCCAATCACGGGAATTTTCAGATCATAAAAAACCGTCGCATCCACTGCCTGATTCCATTCCACTTGAATGGAATCCATCAACGGTGAATGGGCGGCAATGGAGACTGCCAGAGGCAGGGCACGTTTTGCACCCGCGGCTTTCGCCCCCGCCATCGCGCGTTCCACAGCCGGCTTCGCACCAGAGATCACCACCTGACCGGGACAGTTATCATTCGCCACCTGAACCAATCCATCGGGTGTGCTGGCATCCGCACAGACTTTATCAAGCGTGGGAATATCCACACCAAGGATGGCAGCCATGCCACCGGGCGCGAGTTCGCCAGCGCGCTTCATCAACTCTCCACGCTTGCGGACGAGGCGCAAGCCGTCTTCGAAGGAGAATGCTCCAGCGGCGGCGAGAGCAGATAACTCGCCAAGAGAATGCCCGGCGAGTGAAGCAGGCTCAAAGTCAGGATAAAGATGCGAGAATGTCCGATGGGCGGCAATCGAATGGATGTAGAGCGCGGGTTGGGTGTTGACCGTGTCGTTTAAGTCGGTATCAGGTCCATCCCACATGACGGTAGAAAGCGTAAAGCCGAGGATGGCGTCCGCTTCTTCAAACGTTTGTTTTGCAACGGGATACTGGTCGGCAAGGTCTTTGCCCATGCCGACAGCCTGTGAGCCTTGGCCGGGGAATATGAAGGCGGTTGTGGTGCGGTTAAGTTTCATGTACTTGTTTAGCGTTGAACGTTGAGTGAGGAAGGTGCTTCGAGTTGAAGCGGAATAGCAGAAACGAGAGGTGGAGGGTTTCCGCCAAAACGTTGCAACTCGACGAGATAATCGAGGATCGGAATGGAATGTTGACGACAG
>JAUXWL010000495.1 GCA_030680155.1 Anaerolineales bacterium | reverse complement strand
GAATCCATGCACAAGGAGATTTGGGCTGCCCCACTTAAATGGGCGCAAAAACTGGAAGGCTCCTACCTCCCCAAAAGCCTAATTCGCCGCCACGACCCAAACGGACAGCCATGCCCCACCGTCAACGAAGGTAGTTTCTATCTCGATCAACGCGGCAGTGACTGGATCATTCAGCGGCATGTCATCCGTGAATACGGGGTTGTGATAGCGGGACCGAATCCAAAAGCGCTAATCGACCCCGTCTCTCCCGAAGAAATTCGCCAGGCGGCGCTGGGTGTTTTGAAGGAGTGGTGGTTTCCCATGCTCGAAAATCCTGCATGGCTGAAAGAGCGCGGCAGTGAATATCACGCTTATGCCGTCATTTCCATGTGCCGCGCCCTACATGCGATTAGACATGGGACAATTGTTTCCAAACCTACTGCTGCAAATTGGGCAAAAAGTCAATTCCCAGAACGCATGCACTTAATTGAAAAAGCCCTCATCTCTCAAAGCAGAGGGTACGAGAGCTTTTCAGATAAGGCATTAGAATTTATCTGTTTCGTAAAAGAAGTGTGCAAGCAAACCATGTCAGGCGACTTGCTCCCTGCGCCGTCCCCGGCGCAGGATTTCCCTCGCAAAACGCCGCCGAGGACGGCGGCTTGAGCGACTGCCGCTGACAACCTTTGCATGCACACTAAAAGAACATGTCCAACAAAGGGAAAGGCAATCAAGTTTATAATCAGTAAAACTTTATGTCGTTGCGAGGCAGTGATCTCCCAATGGCATACGCCAAAGGAGCATGAATGAAATTCGAAACATTAGCCATCCACGCAGGACAGGAGCCTGACCCCAACAACGGCGCAGTAATGACGCCCGTTTATTTCACTTCCACCTACAAGCAGGATGGCATCGGCAAACCGCGCCAGGGATATGAATATTCACGCACGCTCAATCCCACGCGCAAAGCCTTGCAGGATTGCCTCGCCGAACTCGAAAGCGGACAGTGGGGACTGGCCTTCGCTTCTGGAATGGCGGCAACTGATACCGTTTTGCGGATGCTTGCACAGGGCGATCATGTGGTCGCGGGTAATGACGTATACGGCGGCACCTTCCGTCTCTTTGACAAAGTGCTGCGCCGCTTCGGTCTTGACTTTACATTTGCTGACACGACCGATCCTGAGAACCTCGCTGAGGCATTGACTCCGTCCACCCGTATTGTGTGGCTGGAGACTCCCACCAATCCATTATTGGCTGTATCCGATATTCGAGCAGTGGCAGAGATCGTAAAAAATCATCCCAACAAACCCATCCTCGTCGTGGACAATACCTTCGCCACGCCCTATCTTCAACGTCCGCTTGAGTTGGGCGCAGACCTGGTCGTCCACTCGATGACGAAGTATCTCGGCGGGCATTCGGACGTGGTCGGCGGTGCGATCATCGGCAAAGACAAGGAACTGGGCGAAAAATTAGCCTATTTGCAAAATGCCATCGGCGGCGTACAAGG
>JAUXWL010000570.1 GCA_030680155.1 Anaerolineales bacterium | reverse complement strand
GATGAGGATGCGCCCTTTGCTCATACGCTTAAATATACTACAAAGTAGGGATGTATATAATGCCGGGTGCGCTAAAAGTTTGCAGATGAGTTTGCTCCCTTCGCCGTCCTCGGCGAAGGATTTACCTGCAACACGCCGCCGAGGACGGCGGCTTTGAGCCTATTTACAACAAACTTTGAGTGCTCCCATAATGCCCACGGTCACAAATTGCGCTTTGTCAAAGTTGGGAAAGCGCAATTTGTACCCTACAGGCATGATATGACCGCGCTGGGTATAATCATCGGATGCGCCTGCTTTTTGTCACCGATGCCCGCTCACCCATCTCCCGAAATTGGATGCGATATTTCGCAGAACGCGGCGACGAAGTCTTTGTCGCCACCACCTTCGATTGCGAATTGGATTTTCCCGCTAAGCGGCTGGAATTTACCCCCGCAGCCTTCAGCGCCGTCAAAAAACGGACATCTGCTCCCTCCTCCGCTTCTTCCCGGACCCTGGGCCTGCGTACCCAAATTAGGCAGTGGCTTGGTCCCCTGACCATTCCCGCTGCCGCGCCAAAATTGCGGGCTTTCATCAAGGAAGCCCAACCCGACATCGTCCACGCCATGCGCATTCCGTATGAGGGGATGCTGGCAGCGGCGGCTCTCGCTCGTGGTTTCGGTACGAGCGGGAAAAGCGCCCGCTCTACTCAACCACCGCGCTTTCTCATCTCCATCTGGGGCAACGACTTCACCCTGCACGCCCCATCCACGCCGTTGATGAAAATGCACACCCGACGGGTGATGCAGTCCGTTGATGCCCTTCATGCGGATGTGGAACGCGATGTGCGGCTTGCCCATGAGTGGGGCTTGGGCGTGGATAAACCCACATTGGTGGCGCCAGGCAGCGGCGGAGTGCGAAGCGAGGTGTTTTATCCGCCTGCGGAGCCTGTGACGAATCCCGTCATCATCAACCCGCGCGGAGTACGTCCGTATGTCCGCAATGATTCGTTTTTCAAGGCGATCCCGCTTGTGTTGGCAAAACGACCTGACACGAAATTCCTGTGCTCGTCCATGCGGGGTGAGGCGCAGGCGCAGGCGTGGGTGCGTGAGTTGAATATCGAAGATGCCGTGGAGTTGATGCCGCCTATGCCGTTTGCGGAGATGGGAAATGTGTTTCGCAGGGCGCAGATCGTGGTCTCGCCGAGCGTGCATGACGGCACACCGAATTCGCTGATCGAGGCGATGGCGTGCGGGTGCTTCCCGGTCGCGGGCGACCTGGAATCCATCCGTGAGTGGATCACGCACGGGCAGAACGGTTTGTTGGTGGATGCAGCCAGCCCGCAGTCAATTGCCGATGCGGTTTTGCTGGGGCTGGAAAGAGAAGACCTGCGGCGCGAGGCGGCAGGTCTGAATGCGAATATGATTTCCGCCAGGGCGGAGTATGGGGTGACGATGAAAAAGGTGGCGGAGTTTTATGCGTCTGTGATGCGTAATGCGTGATACGTAAATTACGCGCTAGAACTCATCGCGCGGCGAGCGCAGCGTTTCGAGCCGTCCGCGCAATTCGATGCGGCGGGCATCTGCCGAGTGGCGCACATCCGTGAGGAAGTTCTGCCCGCGGTCGCGGAGTTGGGCGCGCAGGCGCTCGCCAGAATCGGGGGCCAGCAGCAGGGCGATGACAGCGCCGACCAGTGAGCCGACAAAAATTCCGATCAAAAAGCCAAACATTCTTCGCATGGAGTTTCTCCTTCAGGGAAGCTTAATGGTATTTGTAACGATTTTCTGATAATTTATTATAGGCGAAAAAACAAATTTGTGGAATAATGTAAGTGTCGCACGTATCCTTGTGAACGTGACGGCGAATGTACTTCGTAATGCGTGATGCGTAATTCGTAATGAACGCGGAGCGCGAAAATCCAAACGACGCAAGCGCAAATATGGGGGCGGCGCAGGCGGACTCTACCTTTGCCAAAGGCACGGAGGGTACCATGTCTACTGTAATGCCAGTTTCAACAACCACGTTACAACATACTGTTCGTAAAAGGGTGACCACGCTTACGTTCCGCCAAAAGAAGGAACGCGGCGAGCCGATCACCATGCTGACCGCCTACGACTATCCCACCGCCATGGCGATAGACAAGGCGGGTATTGATTCCATTCTCGTAGGCGATTCGCTGGCGATGGTGGTGCTGGGCTACGAGAATACCCTGCCCGTCACCATGGAGGAGATGCTTCACCATGCGCGGGCTGTGGCCCGTGGAGCGAAGTCATCCCTGCTGATCGGTGATATGCCGTTCATGTCGTATCAAGTTTCGGTGGAAGAGGCCGTCCGCAATGCGGGGCGTTTTCTGCAACAAGGCGGCATGGACGGGGTCAAACTCGAAGGCGGGCGTGAACGGGCGGACGCCGTCCGCGCGATCGTGGGGGCGGGGATTCCCGTGATGGGGCATCTCGGACTCACGCCGCAGTCGGTGCATCAACTGGGCGGGTTCCGCGCGCAGGGCAAGAATGCCGTCGCGGCGAAACGTCTGCTGGAAGATGCGCAAATTCTCGAAGATGCGGGCGCGTTCAGCCTCGTGCTGGAATCTGTCCCGGCGCGGCTGGCGGAATTCATCTCGAAGAAAATCTCCATTCCAACCATTGGCATCGGCGCGGGCTTGGGCTGTGATGGTCAGGTTTTGGTCACGCATGACCTGCTCGGTCTGTTTGACCGCTTCACGCCGAAGTTCGTCAAGAAGTATGCCGATCTGCATGATGCAATGAACAAGGCTTTCGCCGAATACATCGACGATGTGGAGACCAAACGCTTCCCTGCCACGGAACATACTGTCGAGATGACGGATGACGAGTGGGATGAATTCTTACGCATCACGTAATCCGTATTACGTAATGCGTAATGCGTAATGCGTAATGCGTAAAAGGATGATGAGATGAAAGATAATATCTTACTGGTTGGCACAGGCGCGTTAGCCACGCTCTTCGCGGCACGTTTGAGCGCCGCGGGATATTCCGTGTCCATGCTGGGGACGTGGAAGGAAGGCTTGACATCACTGCAAGAAAATGGCGCGCGCATCGTGGATGCGGATGGAAATGAACGCGCATATCCCGTCTTTGCAACGGATGACCCAAATGAAGTGAGCGGCGCGAAGGTTGCGCTGGTGCTGGTCAAATCCTGGCAGACGGAACGCGCGGCGAATCAATTGCGGGATGCGCTTGCCAAAGATGGGCTCGCGCTCACGCTCCAAAATGGGATCGGCAACCGCGAAACGCTCGCACGGGACCTCGGACCTGATCGGGTTTCTCTGGGTGTCACCACCACCGGAGCGACGTTGCTCGGACCTGGACTGGTGAAAATGGGCGGGGAGGGGATCCTCTCACTGGAACAGAATCAGGCTCTCGGTCCGTTGGAGGCGGCTCTGCGGTCGTCCAATTTTAATTTGCAGGTGGTCGAAGATGCACAG
>JAUXWL010000567.1 GCA_030680155.1 Anaerolineales bacterium | reverse complement strand
ATGGATTGCCGCGCTGTGGCTGGGTGTGCTCGGTTCGGGGCTCGCCATGATCATGATGGATTATTTGATTCATGAAATTGGTCCCACCCGCGCCACGCTTGTCACCTACCTGTTCCCCGTCGGCGGCGTGATCCTCGGCGTGATCTTTCTCAACGAACATCTTTCGTGGCAATTGCTGGCTGGCACAGCGCTGATCATCGCCAGCCTCGTGGTTGTCAACTATAACAAAAGGAAAATTGCATGACCCATCGCTCCGGCTTTATCGCCATCATCGGACGCCCCAACGTGGGCAAATCCACTTTGCTCAATGCGTTGCTCGGGCAAAAGATCGCCGCCGTTTCGCCGCGTCCGCAAACCACACGCAAAAAGCAGCTTGGAATTCTCACCCTCAAAAACGCGCAACTGGTCTTTGTTGATACACCTGGTATGCACAAAGCCAAACATAAACTCGGCGAATTCCTAAATGATGAAGCCAAAGAATCATTGGATGGTGTGGATCTGATCCTCTGGCTGGTGGATGCTGCGACGCCCCCCACAGAAGAGGACATGAACATCGCATCCCTGCTCGCAGGCATTTCGCATCGGACTCCGCTGGTGCTTGTTCTCAACAAAATGGACCTGGTCAAACCCGACGAAGAATCCACGCGCGAGAATGAATATGTCCAATTGGTGGGGGATGCAACCGTGCTGAAGATCTCCGCAACGAAGCGGCTGGGAATTGGCGAACTGCTCGAAGCGCTGATTCAGGCATCCCCGGAGAGAGAGGCGGATTATCCCGAAGAGCAGATCACCGATCTATTTGAACGTGAGATCGTGGGAGATTTGATCCGCGAAGCCTGTCTCATCCAATTGCGTGATGAAGTGCCACACGGCATGGCGGTGCGCATCGATGATTTCAAGGAACGCGAGAACGGCATGGTGTATATCGCCGCGACGATTTTTGTGGAGCGCGAATCGCAAAAGGGAATCGTCATCGGTGAAGGCGGGAAGATGTTGAAATCCATTGGGTCTGCGGCGCGCAAAGAGATCGAAGAGATGGGCGGACACAAAGCCTTTTTGGAATTGCGCGTGAAGGTTTCAAAAGACTGGCGCAACGACCCGAATACGTTGAAGTTGTTTGGGTATGGGAGGAAGAAGTGAGAAGTGAGAAGTGGGAAGTGAAAAGTGAGAAGTAATAAGAAGTAACGAGCAGGTTGATAAACCTTTTACTCGTTACTTCTTACTTTTCACACATTTCTTCATCTCCCCTTCAGCGGCTTGAACCCTTCTCCCAGAGCTTCGTGCGCGACCCCGATGACCATAAAGGCGTCGGGGTCGGTTTCATGGACGATGGCTTTGAGCGACGCAATCTCGGCGCGACTGACCACGCAATACAAGACGGGACGCGAATTGCCCGTGTAGCCGCCGCGCCCTTCAAGGTAGGTGATGCCGCGTTGCAGTTCATCAATGACGCGGGTGGAGACTTCCTCCGCTTTCGAGGTGATGATCATGGCCGTGCGGCTGGTTCCGCCGCCTTCGAGCACCGTCTCTGCCACAAGTCCGCTGACGTAGAGGGCGATCATGGCGTACAAGGCGGCCTTCCAGCCGAAGACAAAACCCGCTGAAAGAATCACGGCAGTATCCACGATGAGATAACTTTGGGTCATCGAGACGCCCTTCCAGTGGTTGAGGATGCGGGCGAGGATGTCGGAGCCGCCGCTGGTGCCGCGCGCGCGATAGACCAGTCCGTAGCCGACGCCGCTGACAATGGCGCCGTACAAAGCGCTGAGGAAGATATCGCCCTGCAAGTCGTCAATCAGGATTTGGGAAATTTCCATAAAGGCGGGGATTTTCAAAAGCAAGTCAGTGAGCAAGGCATAGGTGGCAATCGCAACTGCTGTGCGCGCGGCGAATTTCGATCCGCCAAGATAACGCCAGCCAAGTAGAAAGAGCGGCACGTTACCAATGAAGACCATCAAACCGATGGGCCAGCCTGTGAAGTGATTGATCAATTGCGAAATTCCGCTCACACCGCCCGATGCGAGATTGGCAGGCACGAAGAACAGACGCAAACTCACCGCCTGGATCAGGCTGGAGAGGATGATGAGCGAATAGTCGCGGATCGAGGGGAAATACTTTTTCATGAAAATCCTTTCGGGGAGGGATTATACCCAGCGCGGTCACAAATTGCGCTTTTTCAGAAGGGGGTAAGCGCAATTTGTACCCTACGGGCATGATATGACCGTGGGCATTATATAGCCGAGCGAAACGGGGGGCAGTCACTTTTGGTAGGGTGTACTAAAAGTTGGTAGATGGGTTCCCGTCGCACGGAATAAATCCCTGGCTCAACACATAAAAGTCCGCTAAAGCGGACTAAGCTGAACTTATCCGAAAAATCGGAGTGCAGACTTTAGTCTGCCTTAGCATTGCG
>JAUXWL010000566.1 GCA_030680155.1 Anaerolineales bacterium | reverse complement strand
CGCAATGCTAAGGCAGACTAAAGTCTGCACTCCGATTTTTCGGATAAGTTCAGCTTAGTCCGCTTTAGCGGACTTTTATGTGTTGAGCCAGGGATTTATTCCGTGCGACGGGAACCCATCTACCAACTTTTAGTACACCCTGCGGGAACTATTCACCCACGAGTACGTCTAACAGCAGTATGATTATCCTTGTTTGCGTATAAAAAAAGTAGGGGGTTCGTAGGGAAACACCTAGATTCCTTTAATTTTCCCCAAATATAATCATAACCTTGTAAATAAAGGAGAAGCTATGTTTAAGTCAGGAACAACTCTATCCAGAAACACGATACTTTGGGGGCTTGTTGCCCTTTTGGTGACTGTCGGTATCGTCACCTTGTTTATATCCTTCGCCAGCGCGGGAAATTCTCCCGAGGATGTGGATGCCATCTACACCAACGCGGCAGAGACCCTCGCGGCGCAGCAACTGACGTTGGAGGCGAGTCAGCCGACCGAAACCCCCACTGCCACCATGACCGCCACACCGTTCGAGACCGTCACGCCGTTTGCAACTTTGCCGCTTTCCAGTCCGCAGGCATTTGCATCGCCGACATTGTCCGCTGGGTCGGGCGCGGTCGGCTGTAATAATTCGGTCTATGTGTCCGATGTCACCATCCCCGATGGAACCGTGATGACGCCCGGGCAAGCCTTCACCAAAACGTGGAAGGTGCAAAACAATGGGACTTGCGCATGGACAGCCACCTACAAACTCACCTTCGTTTCGGGTGAAGTCATGGGCGGCGTTGCCACCCCCATTAACGTTGCCGTAAGCCCGAATCAATCGGTGGATATTTCCGTTGCCATGACCGCCCCCGCCATTGCGGGCGATCACACGGGCTATTGGAAAATTTATAACGACCAAAACCAACCATTTGGTACGTTCCTGTCGGTGGTAATCAAGGTCGGAGCAGCGGCTAACACAGCTGTACCTACAACCGCAGTGCCCCCAACGGAAGAAACTCCGGCAGAGCCAACTGAAGAACCATAGGCATATTATGCCACCAATGCCGCCAAGTCATCCGCAATCAGGGTGGGGGATGGTTTCCATTCGTCCGCTTCTGCCTTGGTGGAAACACCACTCAACACCATGGCCGTTGGGCAGCCCACCGCCTGCCCCGCCGCAATGTCTGTTTCGAGGCGGTCACCGACCACCAACGTTTCTTCCCTAGATGTCCCCAATCGCTCCAGCGAAAGCTCCATTAAATATGGGAACGGCTTGCCCGCCACAATTGGCTGGACGCCCGTGGCAGTCGTCACCACGGCAAGCCACGCCCCCGAGCCTGGGATTTCTCCGCGCGGAGTGGGGAAGGTGCGGTCTGTGTTCGTTGTGTAAAATGGGACTCCCGCCCGTACAAGCAATGTCGCCTCGGCAATTTTCTGGAAGTTGACGCCTCGGTCGATTCCCATCACGACTGCTTCTGCTTCTGGCGCATTTTCCACGCTGACGATTTCAAACCCCTGCTCCTCCAGCGCCGTGCGGATGCCGTCCTCGCCGATCATGAATATCTTCGTCCCGCGCGGATGTTTCTGCGCAAGCAGGAAGGCGATGCCCAGCGCCGAAGTCACCACCTGCGCGGCGTCCACATCCACGCCGAGTTCACGCAGTTTTATCTGATAGTCTTCGGGCGTCTTTGTCCCATTGTTCGTGGCGAAGACAAACTTCAATCCACGCTCACGGATGCGCTTGAAGATCGCGGAAAGGTCGCCGATGGGCGCGTCCGATTTCCAGATCACGCCGTCCATATCGAGGATAAGAGCTTTTATGTTTGAGGGAATCATATAGTATTACTCTGCGAAAATTACGCAACCACCAAGATTCTGCGCAGTACCGCAAGATTTATCTTGCCTGTCAGGGCGCAAAATGAATCCCCTACGGGGACAAGTTTTTGCGGTACGAACCGCTCTATGTTTGAGGGAATCATATTTCGATTTTTGATTTGCGATTTTGGATTTTCGGTTTTACGAAGCCGCAGCGCACATTATATACACAAATGCAAGACCCCGAAGATGTCTCTCCGAGGTCTTCACTAATCGTTAACAGCCAATTGCTAACCGCTAAAGGCTACTTGACTTTCTCCGGCATCTCGATCACCTGGTCCGCCAGACCGTATTCAACAGCCTGTTGGGCGTCGAGGTAGTAGTCGCGGTCAAGGTCACGTTCGATTACTTCGAGCGGCTGACCGGTGTGCTTTGCCATCATGCCGTTCAACAAAGCCTTCAAGCGCAAGATCTGCTTGGCTTGAATTTCAATGTCTGTGGCCTGTCCTTGTGCGCCGCCAAGAGGCTGGTGCATGTGAACCGTGGCATGGGGCAGGACGTAGCGGCTGCCCTTCGTACCGGCAGTCAACAACACGGTCCCGAAAGAGGCGGTTACACCGACGGCGACCGTGCTGATCGGGTTCGAGATGATCTGCATCGTGTCGTAGATCGCGAGTCCCGCATAGATCTGCCCGCCGGGCGAGTTGATGTACATGCGGATTTCCTTTTCAGGATCTTCGTGATTCAGGAACAGTAGCTGTGCCACGATCACATTGGCAACCTGGTCGTCGATGGGCGTGCCGAGGAAGATAATATTATTGCGCAGCAACAGTGAATAAATATCGTATGCGCGTTCACCGCGGCCCGTATTCTCAACGACCATCGGGACAACATTTTTGAAATCTGGGATCATGTGTCGGTCTCCTTGTCATAGTGCCCATCAAAGCGCTGGAACTGTCTTATCTTTTACGGGTGTGGGCGAGTATAAACTATTTTATTTGTTTCCCGTATAAATGTTGCGTTAACGATGGGAATGCGTTTTGTATAATGCCCGCGGTCACAAAGTACATCCCGGAGCTAATCGAACGGCCATGCGGACGGGTCGGATGGGATTCGAAACCACCCCAAAAGTTCATGGAATATGTAGGCGATGTCATGTGGAAAAACAGACCACTTGGGGACCCCGCCCCATGTCCACGCCCAGGGAATGAGGATCCAAAGCACGAAGAGAAAGGCGACTTCGGTTTTGCTTAGTTTTTCGAGAAAATCCCTGTTAAATAGCCAGTACGTGGCAAGAAGTGGGAAGGTGACGATTGCAAGCACTCTCGTCTGGTCGGCAGAGATCGGAATCAGCAGACAAAAGCCGAACAGGGCCAGGAAAAAGGGAATGGTTTTTCGTCCCCAATCAATGTAACGCAATGCCACCAGCCACCCAAGCCCAAGGACAGACCATGCAATGATGTGGAAATAGAAGAAGGAAACCTTCAACAATAGGCGGAAATGCTGGCTGAGAAAATACGCCCTGCCCGAATTGATTTCGATCGAGAAATAATCGAACAGGCCGATCAGAACCGTCTTCCCTGCATGCACACCGATCAACCAAAGGATGGTGAATGCAGGAGAATAGGGGAGCGGCGAGTCCGTAAACTTTTTACTGAGAAACTGGGCGAACAAAAGTCCGCCAGCGGCGACAAAGCCCTGTTCAAAATGCTGCATCCCCAATGCCACCCCGGAAATCACAGTAACCAGGGCATATTCAGGGAAAGCCAGCGCCAGAAGGATCAGGAACAGGGTGAGCGAGTCTGTGCTGACCCAAAAATAGGCGGTTGCAGAAACAGGTAAAACGCTGAAAAGAATCAACGCGGATCGGGCGGTCTGGTTGGAGAACCTCGAAAAAGCGATCCTGATGAACAGCAGGGTAAAAGCGATGGAAAATGTAAGGTGGAGCAGGAAGAATGCTGCCTTGCTTTTTGCCCCCACCAGCCATGCCAGGAACGGTCCCAGCCAATTCCAAAAGAGATAATGCGCGTCGTTGTCCGTGAATGGGTTGTTAAAAGGATCTTGAGCTATCTGTAACGATAGCTCAAGATTAGGGATCTGCCAAATTCCAGTTCTGACCAGGGTGATGGCAAACACAAGCAGGATGAATTTCCAGGTCGGAGACTCGAAAATCACACGCTCGATAAAACGAACCACCTTCATAGCGCTTTTCTATTCAGCGGTTTGTTGCGGCTCGTCGTTTGCGGGAGCTGCTTCTTCTTTACCTTCTACTACTACTTCTTCTGTTGTTTCTGCGGCTTCTTCGTTTGCCTCTTCAACAGGCTTGTAATTATCGGTCGCGATGGACTTGAGCATGTCCAACGCCTTGCGGGTCATCACGCGGCTGGCAGATTCCATCGCAATTGCCTGACTCAATTCCTTCTGTCCCTTGCGTCCGCCGCGGAGCTTGCTCAGGTCCATGCCCTGCATGACGAGGTTGTTGAGCGCGTTGTTATATTCAAGCCCGAGGGATTCGTCATCGATCTGAATCTTTTCGACACGCACGATCTCATCGAGGAGCAAGCCGCGCTCAAGGCGTTTTCTGGCAACGGGTTTGATTTCCGCTTCCACAAACTCTGCCTGTGTGGTATTGCGGACTTTGAAATAGGTCTCCAGGTCCATGCTTTGCTGGGCGAGGCGGTCGGCAAGGTCTTGCAGCACATGCTCACCTTCATGCTCGATTGTATGTTCGTGATACTTGATGGTCGCGCCTTCCTTGACCTTTTCGATCAAGTCAACGAAGTATTTGTCATCGTATTCGTTTTGGGAGCGGGTCTCCACATCCTTCTTGATGGCTTCCACTAACGCGTCCAGCGTTTCGCCGGCGCCCGTCAGCTTGGCGAAGTCGTCATTCAGGTCGGGCAGGGTCACGCCGCGCACGGTCTTGACCGTCGCTTCGATTTCCACGTCCTTGCCCTTCAATTCTTCCACTTCCCAATCCTGCGGGAAGGTATGCTTGACGATCTTGCTCTCGCCAGCCTGTAAACCGGTCAGTTCCTTGGCAAAACCATTGTAGGGCCATTCCGTGTCCCGTTCTTCTGCGCGGACAAAAGTGGCAAAGCCGGTGCGGTTCAATTCAGGGGCTTCCGATTTCACGTCCACCAGCACGTAGTCGCCGATTTCGATGGCGCGTTCCACCGTCTCAGTGGCAGCGTACATCTGGCGCAGTTCTTCGAGCGCGGCATCGATGTCTTTTTGTTCGGGAGCATGCCACTCGTAGGGGAGGCGCACAGCATGATAATCGCCGAGGTCAACCGTGGGGGCGAGGGGGACGCTGAAGATGAACTTGGGCGGATCCATGCTCTCGATATTTTCCAGTGTGCCCGAAGCGCCGGGGTTCACATCCGCTTCTTTTAGGATGTTGGAATATTCGGCATCGATGAACAGGTCCACCGCCTGCTCAGTGATCGCGGCTTCGCCGTACGTGCGGACGACGATATCGTAGGGGGCTTTACCGGGGCGAAAGCCGGGGATGCTGCCGCGTGAGGCGATCTTGCGTGCGGCGCGTTTCTTGTACTCGCCCATCTGTTTTTCGTCCACTTCCACGGTCAATTTTGCAGAGTGGTCTTCCTGATAATTCTTTTCGATATTCAAAGTAACCTCTTCATTTTCAAACTTGATTGATTTTTTTCAGGTTTTTGGGTTTATGTTTTTTATACCCAGCGTGGTCACAAATTGCGCTTTTTTAGATGGGGATGAGCGCAATTTGTACCCTACGGGCATGATATGACCGTGGGTATTATAGCAGTGAGGATGGTGGGAGTCGAACCCACACGCCTTGCGGCACATGATCCTAAGTCATGCCTGTCTGCCAGTTCCAGCACATCCCCGGTGCGGTGTTTGGGTCGCAATCGGCGGCGGAATTATACCGTATGCCATGCCTAAACGGCTATAAATGGCGTTCTTTTGGAGTGTCTTTATGCGTGAAAATGACAAAAAAGCCGAACAAAAGCACATGACTCTTGTAAAAATTGACGGGCTTGAAACATGGGCGGCGGCGTTCTTGCGCGACCGTAAAACGGGCGGGCTGTCGGCTTATACGGTGGAATTCTATCGCGCACAACTTGAAATATTCCTGACTTACTGCAAGGCGCAAAACGTGACCGAAGTTATAAGCGTCACGCCTGACAACCTGCGCGGCTATATGCTTGACCTTGAAGCGAAGGGACGTAACGCGGGCGGACGTCATGCCGCCTTCCGTGCGGTGCGTGCTTTCCTGCGGTGGTACGAAGCAGAAGCAGAACCCGAAGGCTGGGTGAATCCCATCCGCAAAGTGAAACCGCCAAAAGTCAACCATGACCCCATAAAGGGAGTGCCGACCGAAGAAATAAAAGCCATGCTTGAAACTTGCGGCGGTGACTTTATAAGTGTTCGTGACCGTGCCTTGCTTTTATGTCTTTTAGACACGGGAGCGCGGGCGGCTGAATTCATGGCGTTGAATATAAGTGACGTTGACTTTGTTGGGGGCGCGGTGGACATTCGCAAGGGCAAGGGAGGCAAAAGCCGAACGGTATTTATAGGCAAGAAAAGCCGCAAGGCATTACGGGCTTATATGCGTTTGCGTGGTGACGGCGATCCTGCTTTATGGGTAACGAAGAACGGCGGGCGGCTGGCTGTAAAGTCTTTGCGTCAAGTGCTGACAAAACGCGCCGACCTTGCGGGCGTGCCTGTCCCATCCCCCCATGACTTCCGCCGAAGTTTTGCCCTGGCATTACTTCGGGCGCGGGTGGATGTATTCAGTATTCAACGTCTTATGGGACACGCTACGCTTGACGTTTTGCGGCGTTACCTTGCACAGGATACCGAAGACCTGCGCGGGGCGCATGAGCGGGCAAGCCCTGGGGATAATTTGACGTGAGAATGTATCCGTATTCTTTAAGACTAGCGTATGCGTTTCAAGCCTTGACACATGGAACATGCGTGCGCTATACTTCGGGAAGTTAATACAGGGGCAAAACAATTTGACGGGCTGGCGGAAACGCGGCTTGTGTGCCTAGAGCAGAGATGACGGCAGACATTCACTGGAAACGGTGAGAGTCTGCCGTCTTTTGTTTAACTTTTTTGAAACTTGAAAGGATGATAACGAATGACCAACAAACGAAAACAGAACCCCCCCAACCTTGCCATGCGCCTAAGTGACGCCGACAAAAAAGCGTTGCGGATCGTGGCGGCTTACATGGGCAAAAGTCAAACCGAAGCGGTGCGCGTACTGGTGCGCGAACGCCTGGCGAAGTATTCACTGCCTGAAATGGCAAAGACCGCGAAAGGTGCGGTAACTTAAATGCAAAATCCGCCTAGCACGGGCGGACTTTGCGAAGGAAGGATAAAAATGTTACAGGCAAACAAGAGTTTACAACGAAAGGATAAAAAACGCAAGAACCAAAAATACACCATTGAAGCGGGCGAAATTGCCTTGCGGGACTTTGGGCGGCGCGGCGTACTTGTTGGCAAAATATCGGGGGATACGACTTATAAAGACCTGTCGGCAACGACTGGCTTTTTGAAATTCCCCTACCCTGCCATAGCGCACACCATAGAGGCATTGGAGTACATGCGCGAAATGGGCGCGGTGTATATTGACGTTCTTGAAAAAGATAGCGGGATACACTACCGCACAACCGTTCAAAAGTATTTTGACGAAGGCGAATATTTTTACGGCGGCGCGAAATGGGGCGAACAGTTGAAACTTGCCCTGCCAAAGTTTACACAGACGCGATCCGCCGAATATTCAAGCACAGACACGGACGCACAAGCCTATGCCGAACCCAGCGCCACGGGCGAAATTATGCCTTTGCATTATGTGTCAAATGCGCCTGTCGGTGTGAAGTTTGAAAAGGGCGGGCAAATGAAAATGTGGGACGGTGGA
>JAUXWL010000556.1 GCA_030680155.1 Anaerolineales bacterium | reverse complement strand
CGTGGCACACGTCGTCGGGCTATGCCCTCCTCGCAATGACATAAAAACCTAAAGGAGACACAATGTTGAAGAAAATAGTTTTACTCATGCTTGGGCTGGCGGTCAGCCTGATGGCTTGCGGCAGTCCGCAGATCCAGAATGAAGCGGGGGGGATCCGTACGATCAAATTGCCGATGGGGTATATCCCAAATATCCAGTATGCGCCGTTCTATGTCGCAGTGGAGAAGGGTTATTTTGCGGAGGAGGGAATCGATCTCAAGTTCGATTATTCCTTCGAGACCGATGGCATGAAACTGGTGGGCGCGGGCGAACTGCCGTTCACGGTGGCATCGGGCGAACAGGTGCTGCTGGCGCGCTCGCAGGATCTGCCCACGGTATATGTCTTCGCGTGGTATCAGCAGTTCCCGATCTCGGTCATCTCTGCGCCCGAGTTGAATATCAACGAGCCAGCCGATCTGCGCGGAAAGAAGATCGCACTGCCCGGTTTGTTCGGTGCGAACTACATCGGCTTGGAAGCGCTGCTCTTTGCGGGCGGAGTTGACCCTTCTGAAGTGACGCTCGATGCGATTGGTTTCAATCAGGTCGAAGCCTATGCAAGCGGGCAACAGGATATCGTGGTCGGGTATGCCGCCAACGAGCCGATCGTTCTGATTTCGCAGGATTTCGCGTTGAACGAATTGCGCGTGGCAGATTACGCGCAGTTGACCGCCAATGGAATCGTTGCCAGCGAGATGACGATTGCCAACGAGCCTGAGCTTGTTCGCAGCATGGCACGGGCGCTGGCGCGCGGCATTGCGGACACTATTGCAAATCCCAATGAGGCGTACGAGATCAGTTTGAACTTTGTAGAGAATTTGAAAGACCAGGACAAAGATGTGCAAATGCAGGTGCTGATGACTTCCATCGAGTTTTGGGAAGCGGAGCGCATCGGCTTCTCCGACCCGCAAGCCTGGGAGAACATGAACGAATTGCTGGTGAAAATGGACTTGATCCCCCAGCCAATCGAACTTAGCAAGGCGTTCACGAATCAGTTCGTGCCGTAAAAAACGTCATTGCGAAGGCGTTAGCCTGAAGCAATCCCCAGTGAAACAACAAGATTGCTTCGTCGCTATCGCTCCTCGCAATGACAAAAAACAAACAATGACCACCAAACCTACTCTCACCGTCAAAAATCTCTCCGTCGTTTTCTCCGATGCCAACGGCTGGTTGAACGCGCTGGATGATCTTTCCTTCACCATTCGTCCGCGCGAGTTTGTTTGTTTTCTCGGTCCCTCGGGTTCGGGCAAGACCACATTGCTCAAAGCGCTGGCAGGATTGATCCAACCCACCTCGGGCAGTGTGCATT
>JAUXWL010000555.1 GCA_030680155.1 Anaerolineales bacterium | reverse complement strand
TCTGGTGATTACCCACATCTTTTGCGTCTGCCAATACAGAGCAAAACCTCAGCCACGAATTTAGCGAATTTGCGCAGATTGAACCAAAAAATCAACGAGAGAATCCGCGAAATTCGCGGCAAAAAGATTTTTTCCTTGCCTTATGCAGACTTGTGGGTAATCACCAGAATTCTCTGGCTTGACTCTCCCTCCCCTCCCGCATATAATCCCAGCCATTCAGAAGTAGTACGCAATTATCTTCCTGACAGAAAAGAAGGTCATCGGCTGTGAGCCTTCGCAGAAAAGAATTGCCGAAGTCGTCTGATGAATTTGCCGAAGAAAGTCAGTGATCAGTGATTAGTTACCAGTAATCAGTGATCAGTAATCAGTGATCAGTAGAACGGCACGGGGTTGCCCGTTACAGCAAAGGCTGATGGTTGTCAGCCGTAGAGCGCAGTCCATTGGACTGAACCGAGGTGGTACCGCGGAGCATACGCTTCGTCCTCTTTTGGGACGAGGCGTTTTTATTTTAAGACACCCCGGTGGTTGAGTAGTCGCGAGCGACAGCGAGCGGCGTATCGAAACCACCAGTTAATGGAACTCTTTGTCATATTAAGTTTTCTGTTAAGTGTTGGTTTCGATACGGCGGAAAAACGCCGCCTACTCAACCAACGGAGTTTATATGTAACCAAGGAGCAAGAATGACAAAAGAATTACCCAAAGCCTACGATTTCAAATCCACCGAAGACCGCATTTATGCGATGTGGGAAAATGGCGGATACTTCAAGCCGCACAACGACCCGAACAAGCCCGACTTCGACCCAAATGTCAAACCGTTCGTGATCTCCATCCCGCCGCCGAATGTGACGGGTGAACTGCATCTCGGTCACGCCATGTTCGTCAGCGTGGAAGACCTGATGATCCGCTACCACCGCATGAAGGGCTACTCCGCGCTATGGGTGCCGGGCACCGACCATGCGGGTATCGCCACGCAGTTAATGGTGGAACGCGACCTGCTGCGTACCGAAGAAGTCACCCGCGAAGAGCTTGGGCGCGAGAAATTCCTGGAGCGCACCTGGGAATGGAAGAAGAAATACGGCGGTATGATCACCAACCAGATTCGCCGCCTCGGCGCCTCTTGTGACTGGGATCGCGAACGCTTCACACTGGACGATGGGCTGAGTCATGCGGTGCGTGAAGCCTTCGTGCGCCTGTACGAAAAAGGACTGATCTATCGCGGTCCCCGCCTCATTAACTGGTCGCCGGGACTCAAGACCGCCGTCTCTGACCTCGAAGTGGAATACAGCGAAGAAGAAGCGAAGTTGTATCACTTCAAATATATGATTAAGCCCTCCCCCCCATCCCCTCTCCCTGAGGGAGAGGGGCGCAGGGGTGAGGGAGAATTCATCCCCGTCGCCACCATCCGCCCCGAAACGATTTTGGGCGATACGGCGGTGGCTGTCCACCCGGAAGATGAACGCTACAAGAAATTCATCGGCCAGACCGCCATCGTGCCAATTTTGGGACGTGAAATCCCCGTGATCGCAGATGAATACGTCAGCATGGAGTTTGGGACGGGCGCGTTGAAGATCACGCCCGCCCACGACCCGAACGACTACGCCATCGCGCACAAACACGACCTGCCGATGATCTCCATGCTGGATAAGGAAGCCAGGGTCAACGAGAATGGCGGAAAATATCAAGGCTTGGATCGCTTCGAAGCGCGGAAACAGCTTTGGACGGATATGAAAGAGGCGGGGCTTGTCATCAAGACCGAGCCGTACCGCACCACCATCCCGCGTTCACAGCGCGGCGGAGAAATTGTCGAGCCGATGATTTCGGAGCAGTGGTTTGTGAAAATCGAATCGCTCGCGCAGGCGGGTCTCGATTCTGTGAAAGACGGGCGCATCAAGATCGTGCCAGAGCGTTTCGAGAAGACCTATTTCAACTGGCTCGAAAATATCAAGGACTGGTGCATCAGCCGTCAGTTGTGGTGGGGACATCGCATCCCCGTGTGGTATTGCCCCGATGGTCACATGACCTGCACGCGCGAAGACCCGACCCAATGCGCGGAGTGCGGCTCGAAAGATATTCATCAAGATGAAGACGTGCTCGACACATGGTTCTCTTCGGGCTTGTGGCCCTTCTCCACGCTTGGCTGGCCTGAGCAAACGCCCGACCTGAAATATTTTTATCCCACCTCCTACATGGAGACGGGCTACGACATCCTGTTCTTCTGGGTGGCGCGCATGATCATGAGCGGTCTGGAGTTCACGGGCGAAGCGCCCTTCCACACCGTATACCTGCACGGACTCGTACGCGACGAACATGGACAGAAGATGTCCAAGACCAAGGGCAATGTGATCGACCCGCTGATCGTGATGGATCAATTCGGGACGGATGCGCTTCGCTTCACGCTCTTGGTTGGTTCCACACCCGGAAATGACATGAACCTGTCAGTAAAGAAAGTGGAAGCCAATCGCAACTTTGCCAACAAGTTGTGGAACGCGGGACGGTTTGTGATAAGTGCGGTGTCAGGTGTCACGCCCCAGGTGTCAGGTACTGATGACCGATCACTGATTACTGATCACTGGACGCTGGCGGATTCCTGGATTTGGGCAAAACTACAATACCTCATCCGCGACGTGGAACGGCAGTTCCAGAACTTCCAATATGGGCAGGCAGGGCAGCAAATTTACGATTTCATCTGGTCTGATTTTGCGGACTGGTACGTGGAGATCGCGAAAGAGCAGATGAAGAACGAAGCCACCAAAACACAGACTGTGGCAACCCTCGCCCGCGTGTGGGACGCATCGTTGCGCCTTCTGCATCCCTTCACGCCGTTTGTGACGGAAGAAATTTGGGGGCATCTTCACAGCGCCCTGCGAGAATCTCCAATCTCCAATCTCGCCAAAGACTGGCCCAATGCGCTCATTGTCGCCAAGTTCCCCGAACCGCGCGAAGCCGAAGGCTGGGAAGCAGGCAAGATCGCCGACTTCGAGTTGATTCAGGAAATCGTGCGTTCCATCCGCAACCTGCGCGCGGAAAAAGGCGTAGCGCCTTCCAAGAAAATTTCGGCGAGCATTTCCGCAGGCAACAAACTCGATTTGCTGGAAAACCAAAAGTCAGTGATCGCCTCTCTTGCAGGTCTCGACTTCTCACTTCTCACTATTCACTCGTCCCTCGCCGAAAAACCCGCCGACTCCGCCGCACTCGTCGTTGGTTCAGTGGAAATTTACCTCCCGCTCGCAGGCATGGTAGACCTTGCCAGCGAAAAGCCGCGCCTCGAAAAGGAACTCAAGGAAGCCGAGTCCCACATTCAGCGGTTGGAGACCCTGCTCAACAGCGACTTTGCCAACAAAGCGCCCGCCGCGCTGGTACAAAAAGAACGCGACAAACTGTCAGGTTATAAAGAAACTGCCGAGAAGATCAAGGCGCAGTTGTAGTAAATCGGAGTGCAGACTTTAGTCTGCCTTGTCATTGCGGACTAAAGTCCGCGTTCCGAAAATAATTTGGGTAGATTCCAAATTTGCAGGGACGCAGCATGCTGCGTCCCTTTTTTCTTTGTTATACTGATTTCATGCTTCCCCACCCCATCTCCCACGAACTTTTATACTTCCTCATCCCCGCTGACAAGGTCAACGAAATTGCGGCATGGATCATCCAGTCCGATGAAGCCTATATGCAGGATGAGCTTAACAAACATGGTGTGGCAACTGTCATCCGTTATCAAGGCAAACTTGGTTTTCAGAGAATCATCGAACTGCCCAAAATAGCAGGCTCGGCAACTCCCTACTACGGCACGACCGGCGGCGCGCACCATTTCATCTTCAATGTGCAGGAGGACGATACCACCCTGCGTCTACGGCATGCCTTGGGCAAACGTCTCAAACTCAAACCGTATGAAACCTCACTGGGTACACGTCCCCAGTTTGAAAGTCAGGCAGAGGCGACAAATCACTGGTTCGCGAACCGCTCTGAGACCCTCATCGAAAACCGCGAGAAGGATTTCCGCTTTTATATCGACGGCGAGATCCATGCCAAACTACTCGCCATTGGCTGGCAAAAGGAACACATCCACGACTACCAGTACAAATTCATCCCCACCTCGGTCGGCTGCCAGATCATCGTGCGGCAGATTGCCAGCAACCAGACCTTCGACCTCACCGAAGACATCGAATGGTAATGGTATAATCGCGTCAATCAAATAGAACCTTCGGGGCAGGGTGCAATTCCCGATCGGTGGTACAGCCCACGAGCCTGTTTAGGTACATCGCTTTCCTCATTGGGAAAACGGGCATGATCCGGTGAAACTCCGGAGCCGACAGTATAGTCTGGATAGAAGAAGGTAGAAGCACAATTCCGTGTGGGATTTTGTGTGGATTCGCGCCCCGAAAACGTACGTTGTTTTCGGGATTTTTTATTCGACGAATTTCACGCGCCTCATCACTGGACTGTTGCCTGTTTCCACGCCCCGGAGTTTTGCCTACTCTGAGGCGTTTTTATTTGTGTACCGCAAGATTTATCTTGCGAGTAATTCGCAAAATGAATTTTGCGGTACAGGAAAATCAATGAAACCAAAAACCCTGCAATCCCTCTCCCGCTGGCTTGGAATTTTTTCCATCCTGCTTGCCATCCCTGCATGGATGCTCGTCGTCCGCATCAGCGGATTGCCCAAGTTCATCCTGCCCTCCCCCGTGGATGTGTGGCTGCGCTTCCTCAAAGCGCTGAATGATGGCAGTCTGCTTTATCACACGGGCGTCACGCTGATCGAAATCCTGCTTGGGCTGTTGGCAGGCGTGACCTTTGCCACAGTGGTCGGCTACGCGCTGGCAAAATCGCCATCGCTGGAAAAAGTCCTTTCGCCGTATCTGGTGGCGAGTCAGGCGATCCCTGTGATAGCAATCGCGCCGCTGCTGGTCATCTGGCTGGGCGATGGGATTCTCTCGAAGGTGGTCATCTGCGCCTTGATCGTGTTCTTTCCTGTTTTGGTGAATACCGTCGTTGGCGTGCGTGCCGTACCGACGGCGCTCTATGACATGATGCACTCCCTGCGCGCCACCCGCTCGCAGATTTTGTTGAAGCTCGAACTGCCTGCCTCCCTGCCCGTGCTATTTGGCGGATTAAGGATCGGCGCGACACTCTCGGTCATCGGCGCCATCGTCGGCGAGTTGGTGGATGCCGAGCAGGGACTCGGTTTTCTTTTGCAGTTAGGTGACTTTCAGTACGACACCTCGATGGTGTTCGTGGCTGTGTTCACGCTCATCGCGCTGGCGCTGTCACTGTACGGCGTGGTGATGTTGTTGGAGAAAAAATTTTTGAAGTGGCAGAAATAAACATCATGTCATTGCGAGCGAAGCGAAGCAATCCCCCGTTGAGGAAGAGATTGCTTACCACTTCTTCGTGGCACACGTCGTCGGGCTATGCCCTCCTCGCAATGACATAAAAACCTAAAGGAGACACAATGTTGAAGAAAATAGTTTTACTCATGCTTGGGCTGGCAATCAGCCTGATGGCTTGCGGCAGTCCGCAGGTCCAGAATGAAGCGGGCGAGGTCCGCACGATCAAATTGCCGATGGGGTACATCCCAAATATCCAGTATGCGCCGTTCTATGTCGCAGTGGAGAAGGGTTATTTTTCGGAGGAAGGAATCGAGCTCAAGTTCGATTATTCCTTCGAGACCGATGGCATGAAACTGGTGGGCGCGGGCGAACTGCCGTTCACGGTGGCATCAGGCGAGCAGGTGCTGCTGGCGCGCTCGCAGGGACTTCCGAATGTGTATGTGTTCGCTTGGTATCAGCAGTTCCCGATTTCGGTGATCTCTGCGCCTGAGTTGAACATCAACGAGCCTGCCGATCTGCGCGGAAAGAAGATCGCGCTGCCCGGTTTGTTCGGCGCGAACTACATTGGCTTGGAAGCGCTGCTCTTTGCGGGCGGAGTTGACCCTTCTGAAGTGACGCTCGATGCGATTGGTTTCAATCAGGTCGAAGCCTATGCAAGCGGGCAGCAGGATATCGTGGTCGGGTATGCCGCCAATGAGCCGATCGTTCTAATTTCGCAGGATTTCGCGTTGAACGAATTGCGCGTGGCAGATTACGCGCAGTTGACCGCCAATGGAATCGTTGCCAGCGAGATGACGATTGCCAACGAGCCTGAACTTGTTCGCAGCATGGCACGGGCACTGGCGCGCGGCATTGCAGACGCCATTGCAAACCCCAATGAGGCGTATGAGATCAGTTTGAATTTCGTGGAGAATTTGAAAGACCAGGACAAGGATGTGCAGATGCAGGTGCTAATGACTTCCATCGAGTTTTGGCAGGCGGAACGCATCGGCTTCTCCGACCCGCAAGCCTGGGAGAACATGAACGAGTTGCTGGTGAAAATGGACATGATCCCCCGGCCAATCGAACTTAGCAAGGCGTTTACGAATCAGTTCGTGCCATAAGAGCTATTAAACACGAAGGGCACGAAGGACTCAAAGGTTTTGTTTTTCCTTCGTGGACTTCGTGTCCTTTGTGTTTAGAGAATCAATGACCACCAAACCTACTCTCACCGTCAAAAATCTCTCCGTCGTTTTCCCCGATGCCAACGGCGGGTTGAACGCGCTGGATGATCTTTCCTTCACCATTCGTCCGCGCGAGTTTGTTTGTTTTCTCGGTCCCTCGGGTTCGGGCAAGACCACATTGCTCAAAGCGCTGGCAGGATTGATCCAACCCACCTCGGGCAGTGTGCATT
>JAUXWL010000553.1 GCA_030680155.1 Anaerolineales bacterium | reverse complement strand
AACCACCCTCGTGGATGAACTGCTGAAACAATCCCATACATTCCGTGAGCATCAGCACGTGGAAGAGCGCATGATGGATTCGAACGACCTCGAGCGCGAACGCGGCATCACCATTCTTGCCAAGAATACTGCCATCTCGCTCGTTGACCCGTCCACGAATCAGCCTGTCAAGATCAATATTGTGGATACGCCCGGACATGCCGATTTTGGCGGCGAAGTGGAACGCGTCATGAATATGGTGGACGGTGTTTTGCTGCTTGTGGATGCAGCGGAAGGTCCCATGCCGCAAACCCGCTTTGTTCTGAAGAAGGCGCTCGAAATGGGACATAAAGCCATCGTTGTCATCAACAAAGTGGACCGCAAGGATGCCGAGCCCTCCCGCGTGTTGAATGAAACCTTTGACTTGTTCATTGAACTTGGCGCCAGTGAAGATCAAGCGGACTTTCCCGTGGTGTATGCGCAGGCTACCGCTGGAAAAGCGGGTCTTTCTGCCGACCTGGGGCCTGATCTACAACCCTTATTTGACGTTATTCTCAAGCATATCCCTGCTCCCAAAGTGGACCCTGACGCGCCTTTACAAATGCTTGTCACAGCGCTGGGATACGATGATTATCGCGGCGTAACTGCCATTGGACGTGTGTTTGCTGGCACGATCAAAGCAGGTCAAAAGATGGCGCGCATGAAATTGGATGGAACTGTTTCACCTGAGAGCGCGCGTTATCTATACACCTTCAAGGGATTGAGTAAGCTTGAAATTGATGAAGTTAAGGCGGGAGATATTATCTCACTGGCAGGGCTTGAAGGCATTGCCATTGGTGAAACCCTGGCAGATCCCGTCAACCCTGTTGCCCTGCCCACCATCAAAGTGGAAGAGCCCACCGTCCGCATGACCTTTGGCGTGAACACATCTCCATTTGCAGGGAAGGAAGGGACATGGGGCACATCGCGGAAACTGCGCGAGCGTTTGCATGAAGAGTTGCGCACCAACGTCTCTTTGCGTGTGGAGGCGACGGAGTCCGCTGAGAATTTCCTCGTCTCCGGGCGCGGCGAATTGCACCTGGGTATTTTGATCGAAACCATGCGCCGCGAAGGATATGAGTTCCAGGTTTCCCGGCCTGAAGTTATCTTCCATAAAGCCGATGATGGCGCCTTGCTGGAACCGTTTGAGGAAGTACATATTGAGACCAGCGCTGAAACCGTCGGCGTTGTCGTGGAAATGCTGGGGAGCAGGCGCGGCAAAATGATGGACATGCAGGATGCAGGTCAGGGTATGACGCGGATTGTTTATATCGTCCCAACCCGCGGCTTGCTTGGTTTTCGCTATCAATTTCTTACATCCACGCGCGGCGCTGGCGTCGTGCATACGATCTTTAATGGCTATGATGAAATGGCGGGTCCAATGGCATCGCGTTCGAGGGGCTCCATTGTCGCCTGGGAAGCGGGTGTGACCACTGCGTATGCGCTCAAGAGTGCAGAAGAACGCGGACAGTTGTTCGTGGGCCCTGGTGTGGAAGTTTACGAAGGCATGGTGATCGGTGAAAATGCGCGTGGTAGTGACCTGCCGATTAATGTTTGCAAAAAGAAACATCTGACCAATATGCGTGCCTCCGGCGGTGACATGGAAATCCGCCTCACTCCGCCCCGACAGATGTCCATTGACGAGGCGATCGAATACCTCTCTGACGACGAACTGCTCGAGATTACGCCTGAAAATTATCGCATTCGCAAGCGTATTCTTGCCACAGATGAACGCGGCAAGCAAACCAAGAAAGTCAAAGAACAGACCGGCGAAGCATAGCGAACATAACAAAAAACCTCACATCACTGTGAGGTTTTTTGTTGCGTTTTCTCTACCGTACATTTTCCTCGCAAAGAAACCCTAAAGGTCTTTTCGGCGAATCGAGAATCTGCGAAGGAAAAAGAGACCTTTAGGGTTTGCGGGTACGGTAGAGAAGTTGCGTTTCCATCATGCATAACTTTATGGGCAACTCATGGTTGCGGTTGAGCTGGTTGCCTGTCCGCTGGAGTTAAAGGATTGGATCTGATATCCCACCGACTGCCCCGATAGCAGGTTGATGGTTTCGGAATAGGTGGTTGAATTGGCAGGGAGTTCGGCGGCTATCTCGCCATTTCTCAAAACGCGATATCCTGTTTCGTTCTCGGATTTGTCAACCCAATTCAGGGTGATGTCTGCTTTGCCAGCGTAGCAAATATAACTCCAGCCGTTGCCCTTTGCAAAGGCGGGCGCGTCGGGGTCTCCGCCAATGGGCGTGGGCGGTGCAGTGACGGTGGGCACGGCGGCAAAACTTCCTGATGGGGTGGCGAATTCACCAGATAGCCAACACTCGCCTGCGTCAGTGGATACAATCCAATAGTTGGGCGGGAAGAAACCGATGATT
>JAUXWL010000547.1 GCA_030680155.1 Anaerolineales bacterium | reverse complement strand
GAAAACGGGACGGTGGGACTCGCCCAGGCGGGGACCATGTCCATAAACGGGTACACAGGCGCAGTCGTGGCAGGCAGCGTGGAGTTCGGCAATGCGTATGCAGGTCTCGTGGCCGGGCGTGAAGTTCCGCGGCGAGCGCATCGAGTCGATCATCCTGATCTCACGCAAGGTGGAAGGAAACGTCACCACGGTGATCGATACGCGCGGCGCGTTGATCGCGGGCATGGTCGCTGGTTTGTTCGCCGGCATCCTGTTATTGCTGGGGCGCATGTTGTTCGGTAAAAAGTAGTCGGATGTCACTCTGAGGGAGCGTTCGCTGCCGCTCAGGATGACAAGTACTCGAATGTTCAGCGGCGTTTTGCCGCTTTGCAGAAATTCATTTTCAGGGCGAAGGTAACCGTACGATTACGGTGAGAGGCGCCCAAGGAGTTGGTAACGATGGAAAAAGTAGTATTGAAAGCCACCAAGCGTGATGTGACCGGCAAGCAGGTGAAAGCCTTGCGCCGCGAGGGCAAACTGCCCGCCGTGATCTATGGCCGCCATGTGGAGCCGATCGCCATTGCGTTGGAAGCGCACAGTACAGGGCTGGTCATGGCAAAGGTAACCGCTTCGAGCCTGGTCATGATCGATGTGGACGGCAAGGAATATCCCGCCCTGGTACGTGAACGCCAGCGCGACTATATCAAGGGCAATCTCACTCATGTGGATTTCCTGGCAGTAGACCTGACCGAGAAGATCCGCACCATGGTGGGTATCAACTTCGTCGGTGTGTCTACCGCCGTGAAGGATTACAATGGCGTGCTGGTGCATAACATCGAAAAACTGGAAGTGGAATGTCTGCCTACCGACCTGCCCGAACGCATCAGGGTTGATATCTCCGTGTTGAAGGAGATTGGCGACGGCATCCGCGTCAATGACGTGGTTGCGACCCTGCCCGAAAACGTACTCGTGTTGACCGACCCCGATGAAATGGTGGCAGTGGTCACCGCCTCGAAGGATGAAACCGAAGCTGGTGCTGCTGTCGAAGGCGTCGAAGAAGCCGCTGAGTCTCCCGAGTTGAGTGTGGAACGCGGCAAGAAGGAAGACGAATAGTAATTCTCCATTGCACTAAAAATCCGCCATCGCAATGATGGCGGATTTTTTTATTTACGGGCCGACCCTATGATTTCAAACCAAGTCCCAATGTCTTCAAAAAATTTACGGTCATGCGCGCAGTAGCGCCCCAAAGTAGTTCACCGTCATACGGATGATAGGCGATCACAGAGCGGTCTGCGTTGCCGAGCGAAAATTCCCAGTAATTGTTACGGTTCGCCAGCCAGAGCAGCGGGATGGTAAAGACCCGCGCCACTTCGACTCCCGCCACCTTAAAGGCATACGGGAAAGGGATAACGCCCACGACCGGACTCACCCGAAAACTACTGACCGTAATCATACGATGCAGCCGCCCGAGGATTTGCACATCCGCTGGGTTGACGCCGATCTCCTCGTCCACTTCACGCAAAGCGGTTTGTTCGGGGGTGGTTTCGCCCTCATCACACGCGCCGCCGGGGAAGGAGACCTGTCCCTTGTGCGATTCGACGCGGTCCGTTCGGCGGGTAAAAAGGATGTGCCACTCGCCACCGAAATCCATCAGCGGCAGCAACACCGCCGCGCACTTGAGACGGGTCTCCGGGTTTACCGCCATCTCGGCATATTCATCGGACGCATTTGAATCTGCCTGCGCCTCCCGCAGTTTTTGGGTGATGTATTCCGGGGTAAGAGTTGACATCATCTATAATTACGGCCCGGCGCAAAAAACGGCTAACGTTCCTCTTCGATGCCAACGATCTCACGTTGAAGTTCCGCCGCGCGCGGGTCTTCAGTCGGATCGATCTTGCGCCCAAACACGAGAAAACCGGTATGCGCCACCATACGGTCAGTGGGACGCAGGCGGGCGGGATTGGTTTTGTAGTAGCGAAGCAAAAGTTCGCAAACCTCCACAAAGGCGAAGTTGTTCTTCTTCAAGGCATACAGAATTTTTTCCACCTGGTTGAAAGTGGGCAGGAGTGTGCCAAAGAAACCGCCCGTTTTGAGCGTTTCGCGCACCTGCGGGATATAGTCGAATGGGTTCTGCACATCCAGGAAGAAGGCATCTGCGTCAGTTTCATCGAAGCCCTCTTGAATGTCACGCAGCTTGAAGTCCACGCGGGAAGCGAGGTTGATGCGCTCGAGATTCTTGCGGGCGAGGTTTTGTGTATCCTGTTTCTGTTCGTATGAGACGACCCTGCCCTGCGGCCCAACCGCGGACGCCAGCGCAATCGTCATGGACCCGGAACCTGTCCCAGCTTCCATGACAGTCTGCCCCTCTGATATACCCATTTGAATGAGAATATAACCAATGTCCTTCGGGTAAAGGATTTGAGTGGTGCGCGGCAGTTCGTTGAGCAGGTCGGCGAGGGAGGGCTGTAATAAATAGAACGGCGCGCCTGTGTGACTGAATACCTGTGAACCCCAAGGTTTGCCAATCAACTCTTCGTGCTTGATAACGCCGCGATGACTTTGAAAGTCACCGCCCTCTTTGAGTGTGATGATGAAATGTTTGTGGGTGAGCCCAACCAGTTGCGCCAGGTCACCATCTCGTGCTGTGGATTCGTATTTCATGCGGGGTATTGTACTCTCTCTTTTTTGGATTGGCATTTCTCTATCGAACATCCCAATCGTGCTGTTCGCGCCACTTTCCGCGCGGATAGGAAGGAAATTTGTCTGTGAAAAAAACATTTTTGCGTATGGTGAGTTATTAAAGAGTATACGTTCATCAAGTGCGGACTGAAGTTCGCATTCCGAGAAAAATATTGAATACCTGTCCTATTCCGCCGGCGGAGGCGCTGCGGCCTTTTTCAACTTGCGATTGGATGCCACCAGTGCCGCAAACATGCCGATGCCCATCACAATCAAGCCGCAAAACAAGGCGGGGGCATAGGCAAATGTCCATTCGGGCCTGCCAATGGTCGGACCAAGTCCCACAACTCCCAATCCGCCAGCAGCGGCATTCCAGACACCATGTAACAGAACCGCTGTGAGATAACAAGCGACCAAGCGTCCGATGCGTTTTTCGGTGAATGCAGATGCGATGCCCCACCCCACCAATCCCGATGTGAGCATGTGCAGAATGCCCGTGCCCGCCCGCGCACTGACAATTACCACCCAGGCAGTGGAACCGTCCGCGCTGGCATTGAGGCTTTCAAAGACGGAAAATGCCGCGCCGCTCAACATGCCGAGGACAAATCCCTGCATT
>JAUXWL010000543.1 GCA_030680155.1 Anaerolineales bacterium | reverse complement strand
CCTCATGCGCCCTCATACCCCTTCGGGGCACTTTCCCCAGCCCTTCCCCCGAAAGGGGAAGGGAGTCCCCTCTCCCTTCGGGAGAGGGTTAGGGTGAGGGAAAAACGTCCTCGCATGAATAGGCGCGGGAAGTTATTCTTTTACGAACCCTAAGTGCCACGGAGTGGTATGCTCCCGTAATCACGCCAGCAAGCTGGCTGACTCCACAACCAATCAAGAGACGGTCACTTCATGAAGTGACCGTCTCTTGATTTATATAATGCCCACAGTCGCAAATTACGCTTATCCCCTTTGAAAAAGCGCAATTTGTGACCGCGCTGGGTATAATCGGCATTACCGACACCATGCCAACCCAACAACCCTTTCAACCTGACCCCATCATCCAACCGCCGAAGGATTTCTTCCTGAGCAGGTTCATGCTGCCCGATGTCAGTTTTTGGCAGGACGACCCCACCACGCCGCAGGGAATCAACTTCACCAAAATGGCCCAAGTAACGCGCGGAGTGATTATCCGCGCGGGACAAAATTTATGGGAGGACATTCGTTTCAAGGCATCATGGAGCAATGCAAAACAGGCGGGACTTGTCCGCGGCTCGTATTGGTTTTACGACAGCCGCGCCAACCCGAAACGGCAGGCGGAAAAATGGGTGGACGTGCTCGGAAACGACCCTGGTGAAATGGAATTGTGGTGTGACTTTGAAGACCGCTACGGCGGCGCATTTACAGGCTGGCGGCATTGGTTCGATTTCATGGAACGCTTAAAAACTTTGCTCCCCAATAAAAAACTTGGCGTGTACACAGGTTATTACTACTGGCAGGAACTTGCCGCAGGTGTAACCTACTTCGCGCAATATCCGTTGTGGATCGCGGCGTATAACAGCACCGCCCCGCGCGTCCCGCCCATTTGGGAGAATTGGACATTCTGGCAATTCACCGATAACGGCGACGGAAGTTTGTTTGGGGTGGAAAGCAAAAACATTGACCTGAACTATTTCAACGGAACCGAGGAGGAATTCCTTGCGCGGTATCCGCAACCACAGACACAAGCGACGCTGATCGCCAAATTTGGCGACACCCTTGTGGAGTACAGGAGAGTCTCATGACCCAATACAGCATGACCCCATTTAATAGCGGAACGAGAATGCGCAGCGACCACAACACCTTCGCCAGTGTCATCGCCTCCTATAATCGCGGACAATTGGTCGTCGGCGATGAATTATGGGAAGCGCCCGCCGATGGCAACGAAGTGAAAAAGGGAGATAAGTGGCTGCGCGTCACTTCAGTGGACGGGGTCAATGTGGCACAGCGCGGCTGGATGGCATACATCCACAAAGGCACGCCCATTTGCGAGAATTTCAAGGTCATCGAAGACCCCACCCCACCGCCTGCGCCTGTGTTTCCTGAGTCGTTCACGTTGGTTGACCCCAGCGGCGCAAAAGCGGAGTATGTGTTCGTGAGGATTATTGAGGAATAAACAAAGAAAAACGCCCTTTTGAAGAGGGCGTTTTTGATGCCAACAACTGCATTTTAGAATCTTCTTAAGTTACTTCTTGAACGGAATAAACCACGATGGCTGTGCGCGGTTATCCGCTTTGATGGGTTTTTCCAGCCGTTCGGGGTTGGCTAAATGCCATTCATAATCATAGCCATCTTCAGTTTCACAGCCGACAATTTCCACCGTGCCGACAAGCACGCCCGTGGGCAGGTCACCGGGCTTGGTGTGGATATATTCAAATTGCTCGATGGGACCCGGTGTCAGGCTGGCGTAGATATACACCCGCCCGCGAATGTTCGTGCGCATGGTGCGATATTCTATTTTCTTAATGCCGCGCAGGATCATCTCTGCAAACGGCTGGCGGACGCTTAATGCGCGATTCTGAATCTCTGATTTACTCATTCGGCATCTCCTTAATAATCTTCATCGTCTCCACGCTGACCGTACACACCCTCCCCAACAACTCGATTACGGACTCTTTGTACTCCGCGAACTTATACGTATTGAACTTCTCCGCAATCGTCGGGTCTTTCGGTTTCTTCTCTTTGTAGCGTTCCAAAACCCACTCCAGCGCGGAATATGTCCCCAGCCGATATTCCCACGCATCCGCAGGGACGCCGCGCAAGGTGGTGAATGTATCAATCTCGATCTCGCCCTTATCTTTTCTTGCCATCAATTTCGTCACCGACGTTTGACCTTCGACTTTCGACCTTTGACTTTCAACCCTCTCCAACTTGAAAGGCTCAACACGCTCATAGTTCAAATGCAACTCCATGAGACGCTTTCCCCAATCCGCCCACTTCCAGAAATCTTCATAAAACGGAATCCTCGGAAACTCGCGCTTCAAATTGATCTCATACTTCGCCCGATACGCGGGATGATGCAGGACGGCATACACGTAGTGGAAAATATCTTCCTTGGTGATTTTCTTGTCTTTGTATTTCTTCTGGAATTGACCCAACGCCCAATCGGTGATGTTCTCCACGCGTTCACTCGACTCGCTGTAACGATAGAGCGGGAAACATTGGTTATCTCCAATGAAATGCAAATCCATTGGAAAGTTTGAAGTCAAACATCCAAATCTTTTTTCAGAAGTGTTTATAGCGAGAATCGGGAAATCATTTTGAGGCTTTACTTCTTTTCCAATTCCCATTTCATCAACAAATAAATCAGAATAATACAAATAGAATTTTCCAAAAGGACGGTAGCTGTATCTTTGAATTTTGTTCTTATCAAAAGATTCACTCAATTTTCTTTCAGACCGTCTTTTTAGATTTCTTGACCACTTCACAACAGTGTCAAATTCTCCAGAGGATTGATTATCGTAAGCCTTTACAAAAAACCTTATTCTTTCTTCCAACAAACTTGGCGAAACATCAACAATCCATTCATCACGATTGGTAGAAATTCCAGTTGAATAAAACTTGAAGATCGTTTTGGGTTCTTTCAATTCACTTTGAGATTTGCCTTCCTTACTCGCAATCGGAATTAGATCATCCCAATCGTTCTCAGCAAGATTAAGCCAGTTATGATTTTTATCGGGGCGAATATGGTCAAATTTGATTTCCGAAATTCTTGTAGAACGCAGATAATCCAATTTCTCTGTGGCGAGTTCCATTTCAGGGCGACGGGCATAAAATATCTGGGCAGGTGTTTTACCTTTCTTATCTGTTTTCATAAAGAAGGCAATCGCAACGCCTGTTTGAATCGCAAATACATTATGAGTTGGACCAGAGAGTTTTGGATTTTTGCGGATATTGCCGCCCAAGTCTACAATGTAAATATGGCTGAATTCATCAGAGACTATTTTGCGAAAGCCATCGAATGTTTTTGAATCAAGGAATGAACTGTTGGTAATAAAGGCGATAATTCCGTTTTTATCAAGTCTGTCACTCGCCCAACGATAAAAACGCGCATACATATCATACACTTTTGTCTTTTGTGCATTGCTGTAATAGATATAAGTATCTTTGATGCGTTGGTCAATTTCAGGATATTCGCGGTTTTTGTTATTGTCGTTTTCGCTAGCTTGATTAGCGTTATACGGCGGATTACCAATCACAAGCATAATCGGCTTGCTATTCTGCTTCACGATTCTTTCCGAGTTCGCATCCGTCAGCCCAAAGAAATTCAACTGCTTGCCCGTGTGTTCAAAGCCCATATTATCGAGCGTATCCACAAAACAGATATTCTCGAACTCATTGAACTTGCCCGTCTTTTGCTTGTACGTATATTCGATGTTCAGATTGGCGATGTAATACGGCAAAATCGAAACTTCATTGCAGTGCAGTTCATGGTCGTACTTGTATTCCAACTGCGCGGGCGGCAGGTACTCGATCAACTCGGTGATGAACGTCCCTGTGCCCGTGGCAGGATCCAAAATCTCCACGCCCTTATCGCCCAGCGTCTTGCCGAAATGCTTGAACGTCAGATGGTCGGCGCTCTCGATCATAAAGCGCACGATCTCATCGGGCGTGTACACGATCCCCAGCCTATCCGCCGCCTTCGGGTTATACGCCTTGTAAAAACTCTCGTACAATGCCTTCAAAAATTTCTGCTTCTCGTGATGGTCGTGAATCTGCGACGCGCGCGCGTTGATGGTCTCATAATACGGCGCGATCTTCGCATGGATGTTGCGCTTCGTCTCGCCCTTGTAAAACGTCCCCGCCACTTCCGCCAGTTTGCGCGCGATCACATTCTCGCGATGGAACTCCGCCTCATCGAACACGCGCATAAAAATATCTTCCGTCAGCACATGCTGGATGATCATCTCGCGCACATCCGCCATTTCGATCTTCGGATTAATCGCCTTTTGCGCCAATATCCAAAACTCATTCAACGCATCACGGAACAACTGATTATTGTTTATCTGCTCACTGATGACTGTGCGAAGCACCTCCGCCAACCCGCCAATTTCCTGGCTGAACAATTGGATGGCTTTATGGAACTCGGTCACCTCTTTGGGTTGATAACTGACAAAGCGCGAAATCAGCGCATCCAGACCTTTTGCGTCGCTGAAAGCGGAGCGCATCACCTCTTCGCCGCCCTGATACAACATCGCCGTCTGCGTATCTTCAAACAAAATATTGAAGTTCGGGTAGCCTTTGTTGAACTTGGCCTTTATCTCGTCTTCGATCTTATCTTTTTCATCTTTCGATTCCCAATAGCCCCAATCCTGGCGCAGCGCATCCTTCAACACCCCATCGGGACGAATGCGTGTGCCGCGTTTTGATTCCAACTCCACTTCGGCAACCAACACCAACCCCTTCGCACGGGCATACCCCTCCAGCAAATCCTGAAACGGCTTGCGCAGCGAAGACTCGTTACTCGCCCCGCTGTAGCGTTTGATTCTGTCAACTTCGGCATAGTATTTTTGAATGAGTTGAATGGACATGCAAAACCCCTTCCAATTGGGTTGAGCAATTATAGCAAATGTTATTCCATAATGAAGCTCAGCGAATTGCATCACGGAAAATGTTACTTTGAGAAGTAACGTTGCATCAGGAAAAATGTTACTTTCCGATAGGCAGAACAGCCTGTCGGAGGAGCCACATGATGAGCCTGAACAGCAAACGCGAACTGTTGGAAGTGGTG
>JAUXWL010000541.1 GCA_030680155.1 Anaerolineales bacterium | reverse complement strand
TGTTCGAGCAATTGTTCGCGGACGTATTCGGTTGCGCCGATGTCGAGCCCGCGCGTGGGTTGCGCGGCAATAATGACGCGCGGGGTGCGGAAAATTTCCCGCGCCAGTACGATCTTTTGAATGTTACCGCCTGAAAGGCTTTTGGCTTCGGTTTCGTGCGAAGGGGTTTTGACGTGAAACTGTGCGATCAAATCTTCTGCATGTTGAGATATGGCGCGCAGGTTTAGAAAACCGTAACGCGAATATGGCATTTTATGATGTTCGCGCAGGATCATGTTTTCAGCGACAGTGAAGTCTTTGATCATACCATCACGCATGCGTTCTTCGGGGATGTAGGAGAGCATTCGGTCTGTAATCTGGGCGGGGGCAAATCCGGTAACGTCTTCCCCTTCGAGGAAAACCTTCCCGCCGGTGACTTTCCGCAACCCGGTGATGGTTTCCGCCAGTTCACGCTGACCGTTGCCGGAGACGCCCGCAATGCCGAGGATTTCGCCGGAGCGCACTTCCAGGTTTACGCTGCGCAAGCCGGGCGTGCCGCGGTCGCTGCCGCAGGTAAGGTCGGTAAGTTTCATGCGGGTTTCGCCAAGGTTCGCTATTCCGCGATCTGGGGCAAACCCAACTTCACGTCCCACCATCCAGCTGGCGAGGTTTTGCTTGGTCACTTCTGCAATTGGGCGTGTTCCAATTTTGCGCCCATCCCGCAGGACGGTGACACGATGGCTGATCTCGACCACTTCATGCAGTTTATGGGAAATGAAGATCAATCCATGACCATCCTTCACCATTTGGTTCATGATGACGAATAGTTCGTCCACTTCCTGCGGGGTGAGGACGGCGGTCGGTTCATCGAGGATGAGCAGGGCTGCGCCGCGATAGAGGGCTTTGATAATCTCGACCCGCTGCTGCTGTCCAACGGATAACTGCCAGATATAGGCTTCGGGGTCCATTCGCAAACCGTAGATGTCGGCAAGTTCGATGATGCGTTTGGAGACGCGGTCCAGGTCGGTGAGTGCGCCGCGGGAAGAGGACAGTCCCAGGGCAACATTTTCGGCAACGGTCAGGGTCGGCACCAACATGAAGTGCTGGTGGATCATGCCGATGCCGAGGTTGATCGAATCGGTGGGCGAAGAAATACTGACGGGCTTTCCATTCAGAAGGATTTCGCCCTCGTCCGGGTGGTACAAACCGTACAGAATTTTCATCAACGTACTTTTACCTGCGCCGTTCTCGCCCAGCAAGGCATGGACTTCGCCGGATTGCACGTCGAAATCCACATTGTCACTGGCCAGCACGCCGGGGAAACGCTTGGTGATGCCGCGCATCTCCAGGGTATTGATGCGCTCGCGCCCGGAAGGAAGTAGGTTCGATTCGGTCATGGTGTCATCCTAAAGAATTCAGGAAAGGATTTCGGAAGCCCTTACAGACTTCCGAAATCCTTTTTTGTTATTCGGTAACTACGGCAGGGTGATCGTAATGCTTCCGTCAATGAGTCCCTGGATGGTTTGATCCGCCAGCGTTTTGACATCGGCAGGCAGGTTGAAGCCGGGGTTGTACTCCATCACTTCGCCGCCATTTTCAAGCGTAATGACGAAGGACTTGCCACCCAGCGTGCCACCAGCGATCAGGTCCATGATCTCCTTGACCACCACATCCCAGCGATAGACCTGATTTGCAACCACGATATCAGGGGCAAGGGAAGTCTGGTTGGATTGGGTTCCGACCCAAAGCACACCATTCTCTTTTGCAACACCGATCGCTCCCACCACCATCTGGGCGGTCCCCGCCATCACATCCGCGCCGGCGGCAATGTGGGTGTTGGCGGCTTCCGCAGCCAGCGCCACATCGGAGAAGGAACCAATGTAATTGACGTTCACCGTGACGTTCGGGTCGGTCGCTTTTACGCCCGCGACAAAACCATCTACATACAGCTTGGCATCGCCAGTTTCAATCGGACCAATCACACCCACCACGCCACTCTGCGTCAGGCTCGCAGCCAATACACCGTTGACGTATCCACCTTCATGAGACGCGGCTTCATAGGCAAAGATGTTCGGTTGGCCAAATGTTTCCACCGTGGTGCCCCAGGCAAAGCTGGTTTCGGGGAAGTCAGGGGCAATCTCCTGCAAGGAGGAGCCGTACTGAGAGCCGTGCGCAATGATCAAGTCATACCCTTGTGAGGCATAATCGCGGATGGCGGCAGCGGCATCGTCCACTACGAACATGTTATCGGAATAGACGAAATCGAAATAATCGGTCCCGCCCATTTCGGTCTGGATCAAAACCAGCGCATCATACATGCTCTGACTGAACGCCAGATCATTGATGGAGCTCGGCATTACAACAGCCACGCGGAATGTTTCCACTGTGGCGGCAGGTTCCGGTTCCGCTTCATTGGAAGTTTCCGGGGCAGCCTGGGTCGCTTCCTCTGCAACGGGGGCAGGGGCTGGGGCAGGGCTTCCACAAGCGCTCAACACAAGCGACAGGGCTAACAGAACGGTCAAAATCGACATGATCTTCTTCATCTTTTTCGTACTCCTTTTGAAATTTTGAATGGAACAAAACTGAACAAGCAAGATGGACCTTTTTATCTGGGCATCTCCTTTCCGGGGTCAACCTTCCCGCTCAAATGGCTTTGTCAAAGCAGAGGGCGAACGTATCTTGGATGCGGTTGCAACCAAAACCAGGATCGTCAAAACATAAGGCATCATCACCGCAATATCCGATGGGATGGGAAGCCCCAATACCTGAATCCACAACTGCAGGGAGTTCACAAAACTGAACAACAGCGCGCCGACCAATACCCCAAACGGGCGCCACCCGCCAAAATACACCAGGGCTACAGCTATGAATCCCAGCCCGCTGGTCATATTTTGCTGAAACACATTCAACAGGGCAATCGAAAGCGATGCTCCTGCAATGCCCGAAAGCATACCGCCCAAAATGATCGTAAAGTAACGGATGCGCACCACGCTCACGCCCAGCGAATCCGCCGCATCCGGGTTTTCGCCAACCGCGCGAATCTTCAAACCAAGCGTGGTCTTATTCAAAACGAACCACGCCACAGGCACAAGCACATAAGCGCCATAAACGAGAATATTCTGGTTGAAAAAGATATCACCAATGCCAGGAATGCCGCTCACAACAGGGATACTCACCCGCGGGAAACCGCGCACCGTCTCAACCGTTCCCATCAATTTTTGGAAGAGCAGGTCACTCATGCCCAAACCGAAGAGATAAAAACCGATCCCGCTGATACCCTGCTTGGCATGCAGGTTGACGGTCACAAAGGCCATCGCCAGCCCCATCAACGCGCCGACCAGGATCGCCGCAAGCAAACCAAGCCACAAATTCCCGGTCCGAAACGTCACATAAAAGGCGGCGAAACTGCCCAACAACATCTGCCCTTCCACGCCCAGGTTCAGTACCCCGCTCTTCTGGCCGAAAGTCTCACCGATGGCGGCATACAGATAAGGAGTTGCAAGACGGATGCCGGATGCCAAAATCCCGATCAGGACGGTGGAGGATAAGAGATCAGTAATCATTGCCTCGCCTCCTCTTTCTGGACTTCAAGCTGATCCTGCTGCGGGGGAGATTCACCCTCCCTGACAGCCACCAGCCTGCGTTTTTGCCGGTTGCGCCGCCAAATCTCACTACTGATTACAAAGATAACCACCAGTCCATTCAATGCAATGACCAGCGCTGAAGGAACCTGCACCATCCTTTGCATTTTGTTCGCGCCCACAAGCAGCGCGCCAAACAAAATGGAGGCAGGGATGGACCAAAGGGGATGCAATTGTCCGAACAATGCCGCCACGATTCCATTGAAGCCCGCCGAGCCTGTGAAACCCGAAGCCGACCCATCGGTAATCATACGATAGTTGACGCCGTAGACCTGCACCGCCCCGGCCAGCCCTGCGAACGCGCCACTAAGCAGGAGCGCCATAACCATGTGACGCGGAACATTGATCCCTGCGTAATGGGAGGCATTCGGGTTCTGGCCCACCGCACGAATACGATAGCCAAGCGTGGTACGCCAGAGCAAAATGTAAACCAGCGCCGCCAGTACAACCGCGATCAACGCGCCGAGATGCAAACGGGTCGGCGCCAAACGCGGCAGTTGAAAGATATCCAACAAGCGCGCGGTTTGCGGAATTTTGGAAGCCAGTAACTCCTGTGAGGGATCGATCATCGGTCCGCGCAGGAGGAAATTCATCAACTGAATGGCAATGGCATTCATCATGACAGTGCTGAGGATCTCATTGACATTGAAGTAGGCTTTGAGCACACCGGGAATACCGCCCCAGAGTGCGCCGCCCAAAAAACCAGAGAACAATGCCAGGACGATAATCAGCCAGCCGGGCGCGTCCAAAAACGTGAGCCCCACCCACGTCGCCAGCAGGGCGCCGACAACCATCTGCCCTTCGCCGCCAATATTGATTACATTTCCGCGAAAGGAAATGCAAATCCCCAGCGCAACCAGGAGCAGGGGGGTGGCTTTCACCAGCGTTTCCGCAACAGCGTTGGAGCTGCCAAATGCGCCATCCCAGAGAGCCGCGTACGCCTCGATGGGATTGACCTTCAAAAACAGCAGCATGATCGCGCCTACGAGCAAGGCCGCCAGTGTCGCAAAGACGGGCAGGAGCGCATCCACTGAGCGGGACATCCATTCGCTTTGAAATATTTTTTTCATCGGCCAGTCACCATTTGGTTGGAATATGGTCTTGCGAAAATTACTTCATCAAGGTCGTGATTGCTCACAACCGTGCCATGCGGCATCAAGAATGCCGCCAGTTTCAACTCCATGCCTGCACCAGGCATAAACGTAAAATGGCGTCATTAAAGTAATTGACGCCAAGCGCCAACGGTAAATTATCCTTGCTGTAAAATGCCAGTTGTAGTTCCAAAACCGTTTCCCCCAACCCAGCCCCCATTATGGTCTTAATCTCATCACTTGCCAGCGCGGAACGTATGTCCGTAATTGCAAACGCTATCTCCTGACGGCAGTATCTCCGCAAAATCTCGCGAATGGGAAGATGCCCGTCAATTCGATCAACTTCCTCACAAAGGTAAGACGCGGGTATCGCATTATTCGCCAGGATCACAGGCTGGGCATCGGCATAAAACAACCTCGCCATTGACAGCATTTTTTCCTCGGGCCCGATAGACAACGCTGTCATCTCCTGCTCTGTTGCCGTTCTCAATCCAACAGAAAGCGCCTTAATGGAGGATTTATACCCATTGCTCTCAATCAAATTCACAAAATCCCAGAGGTTTCCAAAGTTAGCGCTGGTCTCCCGGATTTTGGAATTTACATACGTGCCATCTCCCTGCCTGCGCAGGATAAGACCAGTTGCAGCCAGCTTGGCAAGGACGGTCCGCACAGTGGCTCGACTGACACCGAATTCTTCAGACAACTCGCTTTCCGAAGGAATGCGGCTGCCCGGTGGATAGGTATCATCACGTATCCGACCGTGAAGAATTTCCTCGACTTGGCTCACAACTGACTTCGATTGGGTTACACGCATAAATCCAGTCTCTTAGAGGATAGTCGTCTGACGTCTTTGTTCTAAATAACGTAGCATTTTCCACAACCAGAATCCAGTACCATTCGTCCATACTAACATGACATTGATAATATTTTTCCTGCCCTGGCTTGCATGGGGCGGACGCGCGTTTGTAAAGTTTGTCAGGAACGGAGTCGAAAGTCTTCCGACTTTCGAGCAAAATCTGGAGATTTTGCAGTCCGCGCTAACAAACTTTGAGCGCTCCCGGCAGTGCAAGAAAAAAGGTGTGCAAGCAAACCATGTCAGGTGACTTGCTCCCTGCGCCGTCCCCGGCGCAGGATTTCCCTCGCAAAACGCCGCCGAGGACGGCGGCTTGAGCGACTGCCGCTGACAACCTTTGCTTGCACACGAAAAAAGACCTGATCTCTCAGGTCTTTTTTGATATTAGGGGGCTGGTGTTTCTTCAGGTTCAGGGAGCGGCGTTCCCGCGTAGACCATCAACCCGGAGAGCGCCTCGGTATGGCCGGGGACATCTGCCCTGGCTTCGGTGAGAAACTCATACAGGACGGAGGAAGTCCAGCTTCCAGCGCCGAGAATGTCTGTGCCGTTGGATTCTGCGTCGGCGCGGCGTGAACCGGCGATGATTCCCGCATAGCTGCTCACATCCAATTGGGCAGGCGAGATCGCCACATCCACTGAATGGCAGGAAATGCACGAGAGGGAACCGGAATACCAGAGGTTGGATTCCACAAAGAGCGGCAGGACTACTTCAAAGGCGGCTTCACAATTCTGCCCATTGGCATCGGTGAATTGGAAGGCTTCAGTTTCAGAGGAGCCCGCTTCGACCCACGCGCCGATCAAATCCACGGCGGCGACGTAGCAAGCATCCGTCGTCATAACTGCCTCACTGCCTTGCATTTCCATGGCGGGCATGGTGGCGGGGATGAGGGTTGGGATGGGGGTGCGGTCTACGGGGAGCGCGCCGCGATTACAGGCGAGGCTGAACCCGCAGGCGTTCACGAAAACGATCCCCACCCAGACCAGCACACCGACGAGGAAGACGATCACTGCGCCGTAAATATATCTGCGAACATCATCATTCATTGTGATCCCTCCCTACTGCCCGGCGCTGAGCGTGCGCAGGTAGTTGACGACATCCCAGCGTTCGCGGACAGTGAGGTTTTCTTTGAGCGGCGGCATTTGCCCGGAGAATTGCACCTCGGGGAAGAGGCTGTTATCGGGGTTGAAGATGCCGTTTGTGATTGCCAGGAACATGCTGCCATCGCTTTTGCTTTGGACGAGATCGCTGGTCAGGTCGGCGGGTTTCTTCTTGATCAGAAACGCCGAGACCGTACCGTTCCCCTGTCCGTTTTCGCCGTGGCACATCTGACAATGGATGGAGTACAGTTCCGCGCCGCGGGCAATGGATACGTCGTCGGCTGGAACGGGGTTCACAGGCTCACCCATTCCGGGCAGGTAGGCTGCGCCTTCGACCGGGATGGATTGGGCAGGCACGGGCAGGGGGTTTTCCTGCGAGCCGTACGAGTCCTGGATCTCCATGAAGGCGACCCAGTCGATTTTGATCACGTCGAAGGCAAAGACCATCAATGCGCCGACAAGCACGCCGAGCGCCGCAAATACGATAACGAGTTGTTTTAAGAGTCTCATAGGTGTTGTGCCTCCGCGGGTTTCACGGATTCAGCGCCCAGTTTGTTCAAGGCGTCTGTAATTTTCTTTTCTTCCACATGCGAACATTCAACCAGGATGGCGATCTTGCCATCACTGATCTCAGGGACATACTTCATCGGGCGGTAGTTGGGGAAGTAGCTGTCTAAAAACACGCCGAGGAAGGTGGAGAGCAGCATTCCAAGCATGGTCAATTCGAACAGGACGACCACGGTCGGAGGACCGGGAACGGGGTACTGCGAACCAACCTGAATGGGATATGGGTACATGTAGGGCACAACAAAGGCAAGGAACACGCCGCCCAAAAACCCTAAAATTGCGCCACCCATTGCAATACGGGGGACGTTCGTCCACTGACTGGGGCGCCCAAGCATGGCTTCGGTAACGGGTATGCCGGAGATGATGTTCATGCACTCGTCGTGGATGCCGAGGGAGCGGAGATGCTCAATGGCGTCGGCGGCAGGTTCGAGGTCCGGAAAGACCGCCAGAATATCTACAACATTGGATTCAGCCATCACATCCTCCTATTCCAATTCGCTGACCGTAACCACGGTCTCGCGTCCAAATTTCTTGAGTTCGTGCGCCATCTGACCTTCCTGCACTTCCCAGACCGGGATGAGCGGGATCAGTTTCGAAGCCGCCATGTAGAGCAGAATAAAGAAAGTCAGCGTGCCAATGCCAAGCGGGATTTCAATACCAGGCTCGTACAGCCGCCATGTGAAAGGCATGCGGTTGATGGTGAGGGAAATGGGGACGATGATGTAACGTTCAAACCACATGCCGATGTTGATGAAGATGCCCACCACAGCTACCAGCCACGGAGTGGAGCGCCATTTGGGGTTCCAAAGGATCGCCCAGGGAATGGCAACGTTGAAGATCAACATGGCAAACCACATCCAGCCAAGCGGGCCGGCTTCATGGAAGTGAAACAGTTGTTTCGTCCATTTGTCGCCGCCGTACCATTGCACCATGTAGTCGTTGAAGAAGAAGTAGGCCCAGGTCATGGAGATGATGAGCATGAGCTTGCCAATGGCATCGAAGTGCTCGGCGCGAATGAAGTATTTCATATGCTTCATGGTGGAGCGGATCACTGCCAACACAATGATCACCGCGCCCATGCCCGAATGCAGCGCGCCGACAACGAAGTATGGGCCAAAGATGGTCGAGTTCCAACCGGGGCGCATGGCGGCGGCAAAGTCCCAGGACACAATGGTGTGTACCGAGAACATGACCGGGATAATGGCGAAGGCGAAGATATTCATCGCATTGCGGAGGTGAGTCCACTCCCCTTCTGTACCGCGAAAGCCGAGGGCGAGGACTTTGTAGAAGGTCTTGCGCCAGCCGGTGGAACGGTCACGCGCCATTGCCACATCAGGAATGAGCGGCAGAAAGAGGTACATGGTGGAGGAAAGCAGGTAGGTTGTGATTGCCAGCAAATCCCAGGAGAGCGGGGAGTGGAAGTTGGGCCACAACATGCGCTGATTTGGGTAGGGCATCAACCAGTAGGAAAGCCACACACGACCCATGTGCATGAAGATGGAGAAACCAGCCTGCACCAGACCGAAGGTGGTCATCAGTTCTGCAGCGCGGGTGAACGGGCGGCGAAACTCCGCCTTGAATACGCGCAGGATCGCGGAGATGAACGTTCCTGCATGGCTGATGCCGATCCAGAAAACGGTGTTGACGAGGAAGATGCCCCAGTATGCCGGGCGATTGACGCCAGCCACACCAAGACCTTCCGCGATCATCACGCCCCAGGAATAGAACAACCCATAGGCCGTAATAACGGAGAGGACGGCAAACACCAGCCAAAATTTCCAGGTGGGTTTTTCGGTCATGGATTCCATGACCATTTCATTCATTTTCCCGCGGGGAAGCGGGTCGAGCATCAGGTGTTTTTCGCGGAGGTGCGCCTCAGCGTGTTCCGCATGGTTTTTATGATCTGCCATCATTACCCTCCCTTGAAGTAGGTCACGTTTGGAAGCGTGCCAAGTTCTTCAAGATGTTTTACGCCATGACTGCGGCGCTTCATCAACTGCGAGACCAGCGATGCAGGATCGTCGGTGCGGCCAAACGTAATGGCGCTTGCCGGACAAGCCTGCGCGCAGGCGGTGGTGAATTCGCCATCCACCACTTCGCGTCCTTCGGCTTTGGCTTGATCCTGTGCGCGGTGGATGCGCTGGATGCAGAAGGTGCATTTTTCCATGATGCCGCGACGGCGGACCGTGACATCCGGGTTTAGTTGATTGGGAAGCGGTTCAGGGCGTTCGTAATCGCGCCAGTTGAAGGAACGCACCTGGTAGGGGCAGTTGTTCGCGCAATAACGCGTACCCACACAGCGATTGTACACTTGCAGGTTCAATTCCTCCGCCATGGAGTGGACGGTGGCGAACGCCGGACAGACGGGCTCGCAGGGCGCTTGTCCGCATTGCTGGCACATCATCGGTTGGTTGGGGGTCATCTTTACTTCGGGATATTCACCCTCCCAGAAGCGCTCAATGCGGATCCAGTGCATGGAGCGTCCGTAGCCCGCATCCTCTTCACCGACGAAGGAAATATTATTTTCCATGGCACAGGCGGCCACACAAGCCTGACAGCCCGTGCAGATGTCCTGGTCGATGACCATGCCCCACTTGCCGGCTTCCTTCCCGCTTAGTTTAACTTCGGAGATCTTCAAATCACTTAAGGTTGCCATCATTAATGCTCCTCTCCCAGACCCTCGCCATACACGCCCATGATGCTCTCAAGGCGTGAAAGCGGTCGTTTTTTGCCTGTCTTTTCGATTTTGACTTTCATACCAGCAAAAGCGAGGTCGCCTGCTTCATTGAAATGCTGACCCAGCAGGTCGTTGGGATTGACGCCGCGTCCCTCGGCATATCTGCCGTAGGCGGTGTGACCCTGACCAAAAGGCATCGCCACCGTATCTGGACGGATGGCTGGGTACACATAAACGGGCAGTTCCAACGCCCCGGCATCGCTGACCACGCGCACCACATCGTCATTTTCGATGTGCAGTTCATGCGCAGTTTCAGGATTCATTTCCAACCAGGTATTCCACATGACGGTGGTGGTGGGGTCGGGTAATTCCTGTAACCAGGGCTTGTTCGCGCCCGCTTCTGCCAACGTGGGCGAAACGAACGGGATGAAGAAGAACTCCCCTTCGCCAGCAAACTCTGCCATATCACCTTTGATGCTGCGGTTCAGCGCGCCGGAAGCGCTCGGAGCGACGCGTCCATCCATATTGCGCCACCAGCCGCCATACTGCTGGAAGTACGCCATAAAGGTCTGAGGGTTCGGTGCAGAGAAGGAACCATCCGCCTCACCCAACAGGGAAGCGACCTTGGTCTGCAAAAATTCCACTTCATCAGCGTAGGGCAATGCCTGGGCGAAGGAACCACCAGCCAGTTGGGCGGCAGCGATCATTACATCCGCAGTGGCGCGGGTATTATAGAAGGGCGAAACTACAGGTTGTGCGCCCGAAAGAACGGGCTGCATCGCACCGGTAGCGACACGCTGATAACCCCAGGCTTCGAGTCCGTGATGATCGGGGAAGACATAGTTCGCTTCGCGGGCTGTTTCATCACGGAAGGTGGAGAAGGAGATCAACTGCGCTACATTTTTGCTCGCGCTGTGGAACCCGAGGGAGTTGGGCAACTCAAAGAACGGGTTGACGCCATGTACGAACAACACCTTGAATTTGCCACCCGCCATTTTCTGGATGAAGTCCTGCATCTCCTTTGCGGAGGCGGGACGGTGGTACTCGGTTTGATCGGGGGCAAGGGCAGAAATGGACATGCCGCCGGGTTTTCCGAAATTATCGGCAAGGGCGTTCAGGGCCAGCACGGCTTCTGCAACTTCAAGTCCATTGCTTTGTCCGAGCGCCGCGCCACCGGGGATGGCAAGCGCGCCTGCCGAGTTGGCAAACATCCCTGCGATGTGTTCAAGCGTTTCGAGTTTGATGCCAGATTTGGAAGCTGCGTCCAGCACATCCACGCCTGCGAAGGCGCGGGGCATGGCGCCGCCTTTTATTTCAGCGGCAAGTTTGCCGATTGCAAGGGCAACCAGCGCCTCGGTCCCGGGGCGAAGCGGAATCCATTCGTCCGCCTTGCCGCCCGTGGCGGACATCCGCGCTTCAAATTGGACGAGCGTGCCGCGTTGTTTCGTCTGGGCTTCACGAAGTCCGGTGAAGCCACGGGTGTAGGAAACGGGCGAGAGCCAGGTTTCGAGGAAGTTCGCGCCGAAGGAAAGTACCACCTGCGCGCCGCCGACATCAAAGTAGGGCAAGCCAGCCTCACCAAAAAGGTTCCCGGCAGCCTGGCTGAGGGTGGCGCGGGCTTCGAACATGCCGAGTGCGCCAAAACGAATGGGGGCATTCATGCCGGTTTCTTTTGCGAGATCGGATACGAGGTCGAAGAGATGATCGGGAGCCATGCCCATCAGGAAGGCGACCTCTTCGGGTTTGTTGTTTTTGAGGGCGTCGGCAACGACCTGAATGGCGGCATCCCAATCCATGGGAAGGGGGGAGCCGGCCTTGATCGGGTCGGTGACGCGGTCGGGATTGTACAAGCCTTGCAGGGAGGCTTGTCCACGGGCGCAGGTCTTGCCGAGGTTAAGCGGATGATTCGCATTGCCTTCGGTCTTGATCGCGCGCCCTTGATGGGTACGGACGACAAGTCCGCAGCCAGCCGCGCATTCGCGGCATGTGGTGGCGTAATAGGTGCTCTGACCCGTGGCGGTGTATTCGGGCATCTCCATATAAGGTTCGCGTTTGACATACCGCGAAGCAGGACCACACCCGGTGAGGACAGCAGTGGTCGCTGCGCCCAAACCAGCCAGTTTCAGAAAATCACGCCGGGAAAATTGTTCGCTCATATTGATTCCTTTCGCCCGGTTTAATAATGGCACGTGCCGCAGTCGCTAAGCTTGATCAGTTTTTCCTGATCTTCGCCGGCGGCTTCCACATGGCAGTTCAAACACCACCCCATGTTCATGACCTGCGGGTTTTCGTAGATGGTCATCTGTGTCAGGTCGCCGTGGCATTCTTCACAATTCCTGCCAGCCGCAATGTGAGCACGGTGATTGAACTGGACGAAGTCCGGTACGATGGCAACGGGGACCCACTGGATGGGCGTGTTGCCGATGACTGCATCCTTCAAAGGGGCAAGCAAGGCGCTGGTCTGTGTCTTTTGGATCTGGTTATGACACGCCCAGCACTTCTCCTGCGTTGGGATTCCAGCGGAAGGTCCCTTGGAAGCGCCTGGATGGCAGTAGAGACATTGGATGCCGAAAGCAACATGGGTCTTATGCGGGAATTGAATGGGTTGTTCGGGCGCCTGTTGGGTTTGATAGAGCCCAAAAGCCGCCACACTGAACAACACCAGGAATGCGATCCCCACCGCGATCATGCCCATAGGCTGTTTCAGCCAGTCAAAGAACGTTTTGATCATGGATGCTCCTGATTTAAACTTTAAGCGCACTGCCGCCGTACGCGTGACGGCGGCAGTATGCTGAAATTAATTAATCTGCAGGGTGAAAACAACATAAGTCAAAGATGGAAGGATTGAGCTTCATGGAATACAAATATATAAAACCCGTCCCGATGGATATCAGGACGAGAATAGGGAAAACAACCATCATGAATAGCTCCATACCTCTCTCCAAATTAACAATTGCTGAACCCCGCCAGCAATTAACTCGGCGGATTATACATTGAAAGTGTAAAAAAGTACATACAAGGGCAAATTTATACACTTTTAACGCGTGATACAATTATAACGATAAAGTCATGAAAACAAATCGTTATTTAAGCTCACTTGCGCTGCTGATTGTTCTGCTTGTTGCCGTCCTGGCCTTGACAAGTTTTCACCAGCCTGCTGTCCTCGCACAGCATACGGGAGCCGTGCTGACCCTTCAGCAAGATGCCACTCCCACCCCTACCACACAGGCTGTGGATGAGATCGGCTCGACAAGCGGCATCCTGTTAATGGGAGTTGTCATCGTGCTGATCGTCACCCTGCCGCTCCTCTTCTACAAACAAGGGAAATAAACCCACGCCAGCCGCTTCTTCAGCGGCGTTTTCCTTTAACAGGGAGCACTCAAAGTTTGGGCTCTCTGGTAGTTCGCATGGTATCCCCCAAATATGGGGGGTAGAATAATCAAAAAAATGCGGAGATTGCAACATGTCAAATCATCAGGGACTGAAATCACGGAACTTGCTTACATTTCCTTTGGATCTTCCTGAAGTGGAAGTCATTCGCGTGGAAATCAATGAAGGAGGGGATTACATCGTTACGGTGGAAAGCACACGAAACAGCGCAATCTGTCAAACTTGTGGGGAACGGCTCACAAAGTTTAATGGACATGGACGAGAGGTTGAATTGCGGCATTTGCCTATTTTAGGACATCGAGTGTACATTCGGATACGTCCAAAACAATATGAGTGTCCAAAGTGCAAGGGCAAGATGACGACCCAAAAGTTGGACTGGTATGAGAGCAAGAGTCCGCACACCAAGGCCTATGACCGCCACCTGATGTTGCAATTGGTCAATAGTACTGTAGAAGATGTCAGTCGCAAGGAGGCTGTAGGCTATGACGCCGTTGAGGGAGCCATCGTTCGTTGTATCCAAACCAGCGTGAACTGGGATGAGTTGACTGAGTTGCAAATCATCGGTATTGATGAAATTGCGATGCGGAAAGGTCACGGCAATTTTGTGGCGATCATCACGACGCAACAGTCTGACGGGCATGTGGCGCTTTTGGGGGTCTTGGCAGACCGCCAGAAGGAAACGGTGCGGCAGTTTTTGGAGAGCATTCCCCAACGTCTGTATCCAACGCTGGAAAAGGTGTGTACAGACATGTGGGAGGGCTACGCCAATGCGGTGACAGAATTTGCCGCCGCGCATCCTGAAGTTTCGCTGGAGGTGGTGATAGACCGTTTTCACGTCGCCGAGAATTATCGCGAAGGCGTTGATCTGTTACGCAAGCAGGAATGCCGCCGTCTCAAAAAAGAGTTGTCCGCAGAAGAATATGCGGAAATCCAGGGCGTCTTGTGGCCGCTGCGTAAGAACCATGAAGACTTGACTGCCGATGAACAGAAAAAACTCGAACGCCTTTTTGAGCGCTCGCCTGACTTGAAATTGGCTTACTCTTTCCGAGAAGCGCTTACCTCCATCTTTGAGATGCAACTGACCAAAGAAGAAGCCAAAGAATCAATCCTTGCCTGGCAGGACAAAGTCCGTCAAAGCGTCCTGACTTGCTTTGATAAGTTCTTGACCACACTCAACAACTGGTTCGACAAAATCCTCAACTACTTTGCTGGTCGTTTTAGCAGCGGCTTCGTAGAGGGCTTGAACAATAAAATCAAAACAACCAAGCGACGTTGTTACGGTATTCTCCAAAACACCACTTTGTTTCAGCGTCTCTACCTTGATCTTGAAGGCTATCGCAGGTTTGCCTAATCGGAGCACCCCCATATATGGCAGTCCCATGCGAAATCCCAAAGAGCCAAAGTTTGTTGTAAATAGGCTCAAAGCCGCCGTACCCATATCTGGGCATACATCCTCGGCGGCGTGTTGCAGGTAAATCCTTCGCCGGGGAAAGTGCCCAGAATGGGTACGGCGAAGGGAGCAAACTCATCTACAAACTTTTAGCGCGCCCCTTTAACAGTGTGCATGCAAAGGTTGTCAGCCCCTAGGCTCAAGCCGCCGTCCTCGGCGGCGTTTTGCGAGAGGAATCCTGCGCCGGGGACGGCGCAGGGAGCAACTGCCTGACATGTTTTGCGTGCACACCTTTAACATCACCTTAACCGATGGTATTTTTCTTTATGGTATAGTCGAAACATGCCTGAAAAGATACTGATCGTCGAAGATGAACTCTCCCTTCAAGAAACACTTGCCTACAATTTAAAAAAGGAAGGATATATTGTGGAAACCGTCGGTGACGGGCGTTCCGCACTTGCATCCGCCCGCGCCCTGCGTCCCGACTTGATCGTGCTGGACATCATGCTGCCCGAAATGGACGGCTTTGAAGTGGCGCGCATCCTCCGCAAGGAAATGGCGGCGGCCATCCTCATGCTCACCGCCCGCGATGATGAGATCGACCGCGTTGTCGGTCTGGAAGTCGGCGCGGATGACTACCTGACCAAACCATTCTCGATGCGTGAATTGATCGCGCGCGTCAAAGCACAACTGCGCCGCGCCCGCCTCTTACGCGAAGAGATCGGGAGCAAACCCATTGAAAATATCCCCCACGAAACATTAACCTTCGACAACCTCATCATTGACCTCACCCGCCGCGAAGTAATCTTGAACGGCGCCCCCATTCCCCTCAAGCCAAAGGAATACGAACTACTGCTCTTCCTCGCTGAGCACCGCCGCCAGATGCTTTCACGCGAATTCATTCTGGAACGCGTTTGGGGCTGGGACTTCATCGGTGACAGCCGCACGGTGGATGTGCATGTTCGCTGGCTGCGGCAAAAGATCGAAGTAAATTCAAGTGAACCCATTCGCATCGTCACGGTGCGGGGCGGCGGGTATCGGTTCGAGGGGTGAAGTTCGTAATGCGTGATCCGTAATTACGGATTGCGGATTACTCATCACGGATGATGTCGCAATTCCCCTACTTCCTTGCAATCGTTTTTCTCCTGCTGGCCGCGTGGTTTGCGTGGCGATATTTTGACCTGCGCCGCAACGTGGACCGGATCACAAAATCGCTGCGAGATGCAAAAACCCCGCTCCCCAATTCTGCTGAAATTGACGACCTCACCAGCGTGATCGAATCGCGCCGCACGACCTTCACTGCTGAAATGAGCAACCTCCGCAATGAAAAGGAGCGCCTTGCTACGCTGCTCGAACAACTCACCGACGGCGTGCTGATCGCCGATGCAGACGGGCGCGTTCAATTCGCCAACCCCGCAGCAAGCAAATTATTCGGCACAAGCAACCCCACCCGGCAAAGCGTGGCACAGGTGGTGCGCAATCATCAACTAATCGAAGCATGGAAACGCTGTCAGCAGACCCGCGAACTGCAAACCGAATCCGTGGAACTGCCGGCGAACAGACAATTCCTGCAACTGGTCGTCATCCCCGACGAACACGAGGGCGGAAGCCTCCTGCTTGCCCAGAACCTAACGCATGTAAAAAGGCTCGAAACCGTGCGGCGGGACTTCATCTCCAACGTCTCACATGAGCTGCGGACGCCGCTCGCTTCGCTCAAAGCATTGACCGAGACCCTGCAAAGCGGCGCTTACGCGGACCCGGAAGCTGGTCCGCGTTTCCTGAGCAGGATCGCCACTGAAGTGGATGCCCTGACGCAGATGGCGCAGGAGTTGCTAGACCTCTCACGCATCGAATCTGGACAGGTGGAACTTAACTTCGCGCCCATTGCTCCGAGAGACCTGCTGCATTCCGCCGCAGAGCGCATGAGGACTCAAGTGGAACGCGCAGGGCTGACACTATCAGTGGAATGTGAGGAGCACCTGCCAGCCATCCTCGCGGATAAAATGCGGTTGGAGCAGGTGTTGGTGAATATCATTCACAACGCGGTCAAGTTCACAAAGCCCGGGGGAGGAATCACTTTGATTGCTGAATCAGTGGAAGGCGGAGTCTTATGCGTCGTGCAGGATTCGGGCATTGGCATCCCGTCGGAAAGTCTGCCCCGTATTTTTGAGCGATTCTATCGAGTCGACTCATCCCGCAGCGGGTCTGGCACAGGCTTGGGTCTTTCGATCTCGCGGCACATTGTGGAAGCGCACGGCGGGAAAATTTGGGCGGAAAGTGAAGAGGGGCGCGGCAGCACGTTTTACTTTCTGCTTCCCCATTTGTTGTGACCGCACGTCAGATGCGCCTTGCATTTATGTTCACCAGTTGTTAACTGGTTATTAAGTCCATCATAAACATTCAGGCGTATGATGGAGGCATGGAAACCGTTGTTGCTTTATTAACCGCCTCCCTGCTGACCGTCTTCTCGATAGACGCATCTCGCAAACGCCGCGAGTTTTTGCAGCGACAAAACCGCGCGTAGTTCATGCCTTCTTCTCCTCCTTCTTAACCCACCCGTCATTTCTGACGGGTGGAATCGTTAACAGGATATCCACAGGAATTTCAAACATCCTTAATAACCACCTGATACACTGCGGGCATACATCATGAAACTTTCCGCCATGAATGCGGTCTAACAGCAAAGAAACGGAGCACACAATGGGACTCGCAGATTTACACATTCACACCATTTATAGTTACGACGGCACCGCCACCGTCCCCGTGGTATTGCGCCGCGCAAAGGAAATTGGGCTGGACGTGATCGCCATCACCGACCATGATGAAATTGCAGGCGCGCAGGAAGCCGTGGAACTCGCCCCACACTACGGGATGGAGGTCATCCCCGGATGCGAGATCACCACTGCGGAAGGCGACCTGCTGGCATACTACATCAAGGAAAAGATCAAGCCTGGGCTATCGCTCATCGAAACCCTGCTGCGCGTGCGCGAACAAGGCGGCGTGGCAATTGCCGCGCACCCAATGGCGGGCGGTATGGGCATGAAGAGCCTCAAACCGTATTCGATTCTCAGGGCATTGAAACATCCCCTTGCCTCTAAAACCTTACTCGGCATTGAGGCCTATAACGGCACATCCATTGACCGCATGAGCAACCGCTACGCGCAGCTCCTCGCAAACAGACTAAAACTCGCCCAAACAGGCAACAGCGACGC
>JAUXWL010000531.1 GCA_030680155.1 Anaerolineales bacterium | reverse complement strand
GTGTGTACGCAAAGGTTGTCAGCGGCAGTCGCTCAAGCCGCCGTCCTCGGCGGCGTTTTGCGAGGGAAACCCTGCGCCGGGGAAAGTGCCCAGAATGGGTACGGCGCAGGGAGCAAATTGCCTGACATGTTTTGCATGCACACCTTTTTACTTGTAACTTGTTACTGCTTTACTTGATCTTCCTCTTCATCTCCTGGATTTGTTCTTCGCTCATATCAGGGACACGTTCCACGCGCTCGATGTTCAATGCTCTTCGCTGCGCCTCGCGCCACATCTCCAGCCGTGATTTGACCTGTGACTCGTATCCTTCTTCCGATGGGGAGTAGAAGTATGTGCCAAGCAGGCGTTTGGGTAGATATTGTTGCGTGGCGAAATGCCCTTCACTTTCGTGCGGATAAACGTAATCCTTGCCGTGCCCCATCGCGGCGGCGTCGCGGTTGTCGTCCATCAAATGACGCGGCACCGAGACTTGCCCCTCCTCTTCGATCTTTTTCATCGCCTTGAAATAAGCCCCCGCCGTGTTGGACTTGGGCGCAGTGGCGAGGTACAGCGTCGCTTCGACGATGGGATAGATACCTTCGGGTAAGCCAATAAATTCAAAGGCTTGCATGGCGGAGGATGCCACAACCAGCCCCATTGGGTCAGCCAGCCCGATATCCTCTCCCGCCAAAATAATCAATCGACGGATGATGAATTTCGGGTCTTCGCCCGCGTAGATCATTTTCGCCAGCCAGTAGAGAGCCGCGTCGGGGTCGCTACCACGCACGGACTTGATGAAGGCGGAGATGGTGTCGTAGTGCGCGTCGCCGTCTTTGTCATATAAAACTGCACGGCGTTGAATTGATTCCTGCGCCACGTCCAGCGTGATGTGGATCGTGCCATCGGCGTCTGGGGTGGTTGACTCCACTGCCAGTTCGAGGGCGTTGAGGGCATTGCGTGCGTCGCCTGAGGAAACTTCAATTAAGTGGGTGCGGGCTGCGAGGTCCAGTGTGATGTGTTTGTTTCCGTAGCCGCGTTCTTTATCCGCGAGGGCGCGGTCAAGCAGGATGCCCGTCTCGGTTTGATTCAAATTCCGCAGTTGAAAAACGCGCGAACGCGAGATGAGCGCTTTGATGACTTCAAAATACGGATTTTCAGTGGTCGCGCCGATAAGCGTGAACGTGCCATTCTCGACATGGGGGAGCAGCGCGTCCTGCTGGGCTTTGTTCCAACGGTGGACTTCGTCCACAAAAAGGATGGTGCGCAGGTTGTGCAATCGCCTGCGTTCGAGCGCTTCCTCGATGGCGACGCGTAAATCTGCCTTTCCCGCGAGAATGGCGGAGATGGTCACGAAATGGCTTTTGGTGGTGTTGGCAATGACCTGTGCCAGCGTGGTCTTGCCCGTGCCTGGCGACCCCCATAAAATGATGGACGAAAAGAGTCGGTCCGCTTCGATGGCGCGGCGCAGGAGTTTGCCTTCCCCGATGATGTGCTCCTGCCCGATATATTCCTCCAGCGTGCGCGGGCGCATCCGCGCGGCAAGCGGCGCTTCGGACTTCATACGTTCCTGCATGGCGTGGTCAAAGAGATCGGTCATGCGGCGATTCTACCATGCAGGATTTTTCGAAGCCGTATTTAACTAAGGGTTCGTAAAAGTATAATTTCCCTTACCCGCCGCCGAACCGTGTCTTTGCCTGCACCGTGCGCAGGCACGCGTGCGAGGGCGCTCTTGCTCTTCGCCCGAAGCAATCTCCTCGCTGATACGGAGATTGCTTCGCCGCCAAAAACCAAGAGCGGCGGCTCGCAACGACATGATGCAGGAAGTTATTTATTTACAGACCCTAAGTTTCTAAGTTTCTACCTTGAAATTCAATTGTGCTAAAAAATCTCTTTTTGCCGCGGATCACAGATTTTCACGAATTTGAGAAAAAATCCGCGCCTATTAGCGGAATTCGTGGCAAGGGTTTTGGATTTCTTGACGCGGTGGCAACTTGAGTTAACCATACATTGCGCAAAGTCCGTAGCAGGGTAAGGAAAAGCGCTTCTGTTCAATCAAATAGTCAATTGTTTTTCGACTTGACTCGCCCCTAACGGGCTATTATGATGAAAGCGAC
>JAUXWL010000524.1 GCA_030680155.1 Anaerolineales bacterium | reverse complement strand
CGCACCACTTCCAACAGTTCGCGTTTGCTGTTCAGGCTCATCATGTGGCTCCTCCGACAGGCTGTTCTGCCTATCGGAAAGTAACATTTTTCCTGATGCAACGTTACTTCTCAAAGTAACATTTTCCGTGATGCAATTCGGAGAGGCTTTGAGGCTGGAGAATTGATGGTATACTGTAAAGGTATTGTAAGGTGTTGTAAGGTGTTGTAAGGTGTTGGCTAATTAATACTTGTATGGACTATATGGAAGGAATTGTAGGATATGGAGATTCGTTTTTATCTAAAAATAATTCAACGTGGCTGGTGGCTGATATTGATTTCAGCAGTGGTGGCGGTTAATGCTTCCCTAGTATATTCATATTATATGGCTGTGCCTATGTATGAGGCTGTGGCGCGTTTTATTGTCAGCCCAAACCTTCAAAACACGGATGCCAGGGATATGGTTAACAGCCTGGAGGTCTTGGACAAACGCTCCATAATTGCCACCTACGCAGAAGTGCTCAACAGCTACCAGATTATTACTGGCGCAATGCAATTATTGGGTGAAAACCCGGCTGATTTTTCCGAGTATACGGTTTCTGCTACGATACTTCCTGAAGCCAATATTATCCGATATAGTGTGAGGGGACCCGATCCAAGAGTAGCCGCTATGCTGGCAAACGGTATTGGTCAATACGCGATTGATTTTCTTGGAAGATTATATATTAATTTTGAAATTGTTTTTCTGGATAGGGCGGTTGCGCCAGATGTACCGTATCAACCTCGCCCATTTCAAGATGCGGGACTGGCTCTGCTCTTTGGAACAGCGATTGGCATTGGACTGGCTATATTCCGTGACCAGATTTCCTCCACCATGGAGCAATTTACCAAGCGCAACATGATAGATTATGAATCGCTTGCTTTTACCCGTGCTTATTTTGAGCGTCGTATGCGCCAGGAAATTGCCGATCAACCGGACGCTGTTATTACTTTTGGTGTTGTTTACCTGAACGGCGCCCAAGAATTTTATGATTCTCTGCCGCAGGCATATGTCAACAGGATCATGCGCAAGGTGACTGAAATCTTGAAGTATCAGTTGCGTGGTAATGATATTGTTGGGAAATGGTCTAAATTGCAGTTTTGCATCCTTTTACCTTCCACAGAAGGCGCTTTTGCATTGAGTAGATTTGAGCGAATTCGTGATATTTTAAACCAACCAATATCCCTGGAAGCAGAAGGAAATTTTGATATTACGCTCGACGTGAGGATCGGCTTTGCCGATCGGCAAGGGGGAGAGTCTGTGAGTAGTTTAATTGCCCAAGCCGAAAAAGCGCTTGAAGTATCCATGGAATCTGATGAAAAAATTAACATGTATAAGGTGCGACCTTTTGGGTAAATATTTATCTAAAAATTAGTTGAACAATTTGTTGTGAAAACAAGTCGAAACACAGTAAAAATCAAGGTTTTTATACAAAAGTGTCCAGGTTGTTTTTGAGCAACTCTCAGTGTTTGGCCTGCCGGTAATTGATAATGTGAAGATTTGTAATTGGAGCGTACTTATGAAAATAAAAACGTTAATTGCGTTAGGTTTTTTTATTCTGTTAATGATAACTCCATTTGGTGTGGGAGCGGATCCGTCGCAATTGGACTTTCAGCCAAGGACAGGTTTGGAGTTTGAAATTACCGACAACAGGGCGATTTTTTCTTTTGAAGATTTGCGGTACGGCGAGAGAAACTTGTTTAGCCCCATTGATTCGAAAATATATATATTTAGTACTCCGCCAAATTGGAAATTTATTTCGGGCGGGGAGATCGATCTACATTATGATGTCCTCTTGAACGGCGTAGATTTAGCCAAAATCACCGCGGGCGGCAGCCCTTATGGCGGCAACTTGTTTGTCAATTTAAACGGGTTTTTAATAGGATCCATTCCTTTTAATGAGACCGGTAGTTATACGACTCGTTTACAAATTCCGCCTGAAGCGCTTGTGTCAAACCGCGAAGATGGCAGGCATTTATTGACAATTTCATTGAATGCGCAATTGAGTTGTGTTTACGATATTAACGCACTAGTAAACATTAAGCCGACCTCTTTATTTGATCTGCCCTTCGAGTCATCCAGCCCTGCATTGGATTTTTCCCGCATGCCAGCCCCCTTTTACCTTGAAAGTTCATTTATACCCGATGGCATCTTTGTCGTTGTGGCTGATGATCCCGATGTATTGGAGTTGCAGGCTGCCATGGATGTGATGGCCGGTTTTGGCTCAATAATTGATAATGATTACAATATCGAATTGGTCAGTATCGGCCAATTATCAGAGGCAGACCTGGCTCTGTATCACATGATATTTGTAGGGACGCCTGATAAATTTGACGTTCTTTCGGGGGGCGCTTTTCAACTTCCAGTTGTTAAGGGACAGCTGTTCAACCTGCCGCAAGAATCAGCCAGCGACGGAATTCTCCAACTCGCGCACTCACCATGGAATCCAAATAAAGCGATCATGATGGTTACTGGAAATTCTGGTGAGTCCGTCTTGAAAGCTGGGCAGGCGCTCAGTTCTGGCAGTGTTTTAGCCTATGATAACCCCGTACTTGCATTTGTATCCAACGTTCAAGTGCAGTCGGCAGCCCCTTCAGTTGTTGAAGAGTTTTCCTTGAAAAACTTGGGATACGTTACTACAACCATGAGGGGCATTGGACAGAAATCTGAGGAATATTTGTTTTATGCATCCAAGGAACAGGTTTCTACCAAGGAAGGCTATATTGACCTGGTTTATTATCATTCCGGATTGGCAGACTATGAAAACTCCTCTTTTTCCATACGGTTGAATAACCAGGAGATCTACAGTGTCGGCTTTAAAGAAGAGACGCAACAGGTTACTAATTTGCAGATTAGGATCCCACCCGGCGTTCTGCGGTTTGGAGAGAATCGTTTCGAGGTAAGAGCCGAAATGGTGACTGTGCCTTCCTGTGACAGCACAGGCTTTAGAGATCCATGGATCACAATTTCTGACGAATCGAGTATCAAATTACCGCCTGGGTTGGGTGATGACCTTGCCCCATCCTGGTTAAAGGACCTAAAATTTTTCCCTGACCTTTTCTCAACACACAGCAACCTTGGCGATACAGCTTTTATTCTGCCTAAATCTGATCCTGCCAGTTGGCGAGTTGCCGGAAAGATGGCCTACCGACTTGGCGAAACAGTTGCTCCTGTGATATCCAGATTAACGGTTGCCTACGCCGATGATGTTCCCCAAACGATCCGCGATGAATATTCCCTGATTGTAGTAGGAAGGTCAAGTGTTTCGCCGTTTTTAGTGGAAATTAATGATTCCCTGCCCGCTCCATTTGACATTGAATCTGATACCGCTAATGAACGGCAAATGCAAATTGTTTACCGCGTTCCGCTTGGTGTAAGCGTCGGCTATCTTGAGTTGATGAGTTCCCCATTTAACAGCGAGAAAACAGTTCTTGTAGTTGCGGGCAATTCTGACATCGGGGTAGGCTTTGCTGGCGACGCGTTGCTGTTGGGTGAATTGCAAAGCCAGTTGGCAGGTGTTTTTGCTGTGACCAATGGCGTTCAAATCGCTACAGGAAACGCTTCAGGTCAGTTCTCAATTGTTGGTACTGCCGTACCGGGCTCTGAGGTAATTGTCACCACCCCAATTCCTAATGTAACTGGACAGCCCAAGTCGGTTGCTCCGCCTGGATGGCTTATACCTCTTATTCTTTCTTCAGGTTTTATAATTATTCTTGTGATCGCTTTTGTCATAAAATCAATTATGGACAGGAGACGGTGGATGAATAGCATTAGTGGACTGAAGCCTGGCGATCGGGTGGAGTTGAGCGCCGACGATACAGATGAGAATCAACAATAAAAACAACTTTTTCCTTTGACGGATTTTAGAAACACAGGAGCGTCACGAGTATGTGACGCTCCTGTATTGAATTCCAAGTGGTGTTTCCTGCTTTTAATATTTCCTCAACCGTAATCACTTAAAACCAGAAATTAGGATTTGATATACCTATTGAGTTTTCCCGCTCTTTTTACAACTCCCCTACTGTACTTATGAGGAATATTTCTGGAATGAAAATTACGAAAAAATAATTAACACAAAGAGGAAATTAATATGCGCAGGTTGGTACCTACATTTATTATTGAAAAATATAGATCAGATGCGCTGAATGGCACATTCCAGGCGGCTGCGATTTTTGTGGATGTTTCAGGATTCTCCAGGTTGACCGACGCCCTCGCAAAGCATGGGCAGCACGGCGCGGAAGTGCTTGCGGACCTGATGCGTGTCATCTTTGAACCGCTCGTTAATGCGGTGTATGCCCAGGGCGGTTTTGTGGTTGGATATGCCGGGGATGCGTTCAATGCCGTTTTTCCGAGCGACCAGCTTGCAGGTCAGGAAGTGAAGCGTTGCCTGGCTGCGTTGGTTGCCATCGAAGAACACGTCCGCTTGAATCCGCAAATTCAAACAGTATATGGAAATTTCCCCGTTTCGGTGAAGGCAGGCATGGGATATGGAGAAACGAAGTGGCAGATCTTCAAATCCAAAGACGGCGCGCATGCAACGTATTGGTTTCGTGGCGATAGTTTGAGCGGCGCAGTTCTGGCTGAAAAGAATTCCCGCGCCGGGGCGATTACACTCGACCCTGTTTCTTTTGACCTTTTGAAGGATGCGCTGGACACCGAACCCGCGGAGGAATGCCATCGCATCACGAACATCCATCTTGACCTGCCCGCTCCCGCTTCTATTCTTCTCCCTGAGCCTGATTCTGAAGTAACAGAAATTTTCTTCCCGAAAGTTGTTTCGGGGCAATCTGGCATTGGCGAATTTCGACAGGTCGTCAACGTGTTCATTGATATTCCCGTCACCATTTCGGATGAAGCGCTGGTGACACCGTTTATGGAAACAGTCTATGTCTTGCAGGAAAAATACGGCGGATTCTTTTTACGCCCCGACCTTGGAGACAAAGGCTTCAACCTGCTGTTATTCTGGGGCGCGCCGACTGCAAAAGAAAGGGACATTGAGTATGCCCTGAACTACGTGCTGGAACTTGCCGAGCAGACCCGCGTTCCACTGCGCGTAGGCGTTACCTATCGCATCGCCTACACAGGGTTTATGGGAGCGCCTTTGCGCGAAGATTACACCGCCTATGGTTGGGGAGTGAACCTCGCCGCCCGCTTGATGAAGCATGCCCCGCAGGGCGAGATCTGGCTGGATGAAGAGATATCGCGCCGTGCTGGTGATTTTTTCAACCTCGACTATCTTGACCAATATTCCTTCAAGGGATTTGCCGAACAGCAACGCATCTGGCGGCTGATGGATAAAAAACAGGCCGAAGAAAAGATTTATCAGGGAAATTTGATTGGGCGCGACGAGGAATTACAAGCCCTGGCATCATTCATCGAACCAGTTCGTAAGGGCAAGTATGCAGGCGTGACGATCGTGCGCGGCGAAGCCGGTGTGGGTAAAAGCCGCTTTGTACATACCTTTCAACACTCTGATTACTTTATTGAATTTCCTGCCCAGTGGGTGGCGCTTCAAACGGAGGAAATACTTCAACAATCTTTCCAGCCGTTCAAGGCATGGATCAAAAAATACTTCGGGGTTGTTGATGGGAAATCTGACGCAGAGAACTGGATAACTTTTTCCCAAGCGGTCGAAGAACTTGCCCGCGCCACACCAGACCCCCTGCTCTCTGCTGAACTTGCCCGCACGGCGTCTGTGCTGGCAGCTTTGGTAAATATCAACCAGTCAGACACCCTCTACGAATCCCTGGATGCCAAAGGACGCTACGAAAACACCTTCATTGCCTTAAGCGTTTTGCTTCGCGCTTTGAGCCTCCAAAAACCCCTGATCATTTTCCTTGAAGATATTCACTGGTTGGATGAAGACACCAACGCCTTTCTCTCCTATTTCGTGCGCACCCTGCTTGCGGATTTAGACAAGGAATACCCCATTGCTTTAATTGCCACACAGCGCCCCGAGAACGATACAAAAGTTACCGATGCCGCACCCTTGCATGGCATCAATCTCGGCAGGCTGACTTCTGAAAATCTGGCGGCGCTTGCGCAGGAAATTCTTGGCGCGCCCATTTCCAATTCCTTGCATGTGATCTTAAATGAACGCGCAGATGGCAATCCATTCTTTATTGAACAAATTCTGCGTTATCTCGCAGAAAGTGAAATGCTGAAGAAGGACGAGCACGGAAACTTCAGCGCAGATAAAAAGGCGTCGCGCTCCCTGCCCATGGATGTACGCGCCGTGATGATCGCCCGCCTCGACAGGCTTTCCCAGCAAGTACGCGAAACCGTCCAGACTGCATCGGCGCTTGGGCGTGAATTCGAGGTGGAGGTCCTTGCCGCCATGCTTCATCATCACGCCGAACTACCGCAATATGTCGGGCAGGCGCAGCGCGCCAATATCTGGGCTCCGCTCAGTGAGATCGAATACATCTTCCGCCACGCGCTTTTGCGTGACGCCGCCTATTCCATGCAGCTGCTTGCGCGTCAGCGCGAATTGCATCAACTGGCAGTCGTTGCCATGGAGGAAGTTTATCAAAAAGACCTTGAACCTCATTGCGGGGAACTGGCTTACCACGCCGAAAAAGGGGATTTGAAGGACAAAGCGCTTCATTACCTGACTTTGGCCGGGGACCTGTCCATGAGCGTTTATCTCAACCGACAAGCTGCCGACTACTTTACCCACGCCCTGGGATTTACCCCAGCCGATGATCTGCGAATGCAATTTGAACTGCTCATCAAGCGCGTGGAGTGTTGGCACAACCTCGGTGACACTGCCCAGAATGATGACCTCGAACGATTGGAAACCCTTGCCCGCGATCTATCAGATGACGGCTTATTGGCGCGCGCATTTACCCGCCGAGCTTACTACTTTTCAACGATGGGAGATTATCAAAATACGGCCAAATATGCCTTTCAGGCCAAGGAACTGGCGCAAACCACCCGTGACAATGCCGTATTGCTCTCGCTTCAGATCGTTTTGCCTGACGCCCTTTCCCATACCGGCAAATTGGCAGAGGCGCGCCAATATGCCCAGGAAGGCGTTGAGTATGCAAGGAAGGCAAAAGATACCCACAGTGAAGCATACGCCCTGACCGCGCTGGGATTGGTAACACTGGAATTGGAAGGTCCCACCGCCGCGCGGCAATTTCAGGAAAAAGCGATCCAACTCGCACAGCAGGTCAAGGATCGCAATCTCGAAGCAAAAGTGCTGAACAATCTGGCAAATTCTGTCGGCTTGTCGCAGGGAGATTATCATGCCGCGCGCGATTATTTCCAGCAATCCCTGGCGATCTTTCAGGAGCAGGGCAACCAGGGGGGCAGGGGACTTGCACTTGCCAATTTGGGCTGGATATCTGGAATTCTGGGCGATTATCCTTCAGCCATGTCCTATTATGAGCAGGCGCTGAAAGTATCGCGCGAGCTTGGGCAGCGGCTCGAAGAGATGTACACCTATGTCAACTTGAGCGCCTCCGCGTATGGGCAGGGGCATGCTGCGGATGCACTCAAATGGGCGCAAAAGGCTCAAGAGCAGGCTGTCGCTGCGAATGACCATATTGCAGAGGGCTGGGCTTGTTTTAACATGGGCTATGCCCGTCTGTTGGACGGCAGGTTTGATCTGGCTGTGAATGCCTTTCTACGGAGTATCGAGATACGCGCAGAAACAAATGCCGCCATCCTCATCATCGAATCACGCGGCGGATTGTGCGAGGCCTATTTGGGAATGCAGGAACAGGCTGCGGCGGAGAAGGAAGCGGAGTTCGTCTTCCAATCCATGGAAAACGATCCCTCCTTTGAGGGTGCAGAGGAGCCGCTGCGAATTTATCTTTCCCTGTTGACCTATTTGGAGAAAATAAAAGACCCGCGCGCCGCAGCCGTATTGCAAAATGCAATTGGACTGATGAACGGGCAGGTCTTGAAACTGCGCTCGGATGAGTCGCGCCGCATGTTCGTGGAGAATGTCCCCTGGCGGCGCGCGTTGCAGCAGAGAGCCGGGAAGGTTTGATGGCTTAATGCCGGCTATGTGGTTTTGCCAATGGCAGGATCGCCGTCGGTCAGCTCGAAGGTGTCGTTTGTTACCTTTCCCGTGTAATAGTAGGGATCGCCGTTCCCGTCAAAGATCACCAGTTTTGAATTTCCTATACCGGGGATGGTGACAAAATATCTTTGATTGATATATTGCCCCGCTTTTTTGACAGCGAAATTATTGAGCCATTCAATGGGGCTGCCATCGTTCATCGTGGCGGGCAGTCCCTCGATACTGAGTTTGTCAACGCTGTATTGCCCCTCGTCGACAATTTCAATGGTGATGTCTATTTCCGATTTCTTGTCCTTGTCGATCTTGAATTTCTTGCTGTTTAATTTGTTCACCTTGCCGGGGATAACGATTTTATTCTGCATAACTTTCTCCTATTGGGTTTGATGCGATGCTTGATTATACCTTTTTGCCTTCAACTTCCAAACCTTTCCAACGCCTTGTAAATTGCATTCGCCCCGAACTCGATCGCGTCCACGGGAACGCGTTCATTGGCCGCATGGATGACCGCCGAGAAATTGAAATCTTCAGGCAGGGTCATTGGCAGGAAGCCGTACGTCTGAATGCCGAGTTTGGAGAAAAAGCGTCCATCGGTGACGCCGCTCAAAAGGAGCGGGATCGGAGCTCCGTCCGGGTCGCTTTCACGGAGGATGCCCGAAAGCGTATCGAACAATCCCATGTCCGGCTTGGCGGGACCGGGGTCAAATTGAAGCAGTTCCAGATCGACATTGCGCCCGATGATCGGACGCAATTCATTCATCATATCTTCGGGTTGGAAACCCGGCAGCAGGCGTCCATCCAGTTCAAGGGATATTTCGCTGGGGATGACATTCACTTTTGTGCTTCCATGCAGGATGGTGGGAGAAACGGTATTATGGAAAAGCGGATAAAAGATGCGACCGCGATCTCCAAGGAATTTCAGGATGGTTTTTGTCATGGCCGGGTTGGACAACTGTCCGAGCAATCGTCCTTGCGCCCCGCCAAGAGCGGAAGCCATCGCCTCCACCATCATTTGTGCTGGAGGGGTAATATGCACAGGCGTATCATTTTCATCCAATTGTTTTAGCAGGCGGGAAAGATGCGCCATCGCCCCGCCGCGCACAGGCATGGAACCATGCCCGCCCTGCCCACGGACTGTGGCTTTCATCCAGCAAATTTGTTTCTCCGAGATCATGATCGGGTAAAAGCGTTTCTTCCCGATTTTGAGCGTGAAGCCGCCGAATTCACCGATGGCGTACTTGATGTCTTTGAACAAGTCGGGATGTTGTTCCACAAGGAACTTGGCGCCAAAATCACCGCCCGCTTCTTCGTCGCTGACGATTGCCAGCACGATGTCCCCGGCAGGCTGCAACCCTTCGGCTTTGGCGCGCAGGAAGGCGGCCGCCATCATTGCCACGCCGCCTTTCATATCCAATGCGCCGCGCCCCCAGAGGAAGCCGTCAACCACCTTTCCTTCAAACGGCGGATGATCCCATTTTTGGTTTTCCGTCGTGACCACATCCACATGCCCGTATAACAGAATGGGAGCGGCATTTCCCGTTCCTTTGATCCTTGCGATCAGGTTTGGGCGGTTTGGGTCAAGCGCCAGGATCATAGATTCGATCCCCGCTTCAGACAGCAATCCACGGATGTATAGGATGCACTCGGCTTCATTGCCTGGCGGGTTGGTGGTATCAAATTGGATTAACTTTTGTAGAATTTCCGCCGGGTGGGTGCGGCTCTGTGAATTGGCTGGGCTGTTTTCCATTTTGTTCTCCTTCACTGCTATCCCATGATAAGTATTTGTACGGATTATAATCCCATCCCTCCATGATAAAATCGCGTCTATGACTCACGCTGAATTAATCGCATCCCAACTCAACGTCAAGCCGTCCCAGGTGGCGGCGACCATCAAACTGCTGGACGAAGGCAACACCGTCCCGTTTATTGCCCGTTACCGCAAGGAAATGACCAACTCACTCGACGATGAACAAATCCGCATCATTGCCGACGAACTAACCCGATTGCGTACCTTGGATGAGCGCCGCGCCGTCATCCTTGCCGCCATTGAAGAACAAGGCAAACTGACCGAGGCGCTGCGTGTATCCATTGGGGCGGCGCAAACCATGACTGCCCTGGAAGACCTGTACGCACCCTACAAAAAGAAACGCCGCACTCGCGCGATGGTCGCCCGCGAAAAGGGACTGGAGCCATTGGCAGACCTGATCCTTAAACAGGGAACTGGTTCGCCTGAAAAACTGGCGCAGAAATTTCTCGGCGAGCAGGTCTCCTCTGTGGAAGAGGCGCTTCAAGGTGCGCGTGATATTGTTGCTGAAACCATCAGCGATAATGCCAATGTGCGCACTGCGCTGCGCGGGAAGGCGCTCAAGTTTTCCACCGTGTATGCCAAAAAGATCGCAGACGCCGCCGATGAAAAACGCGTCTACGAAAGTTATTACGATTTCACCGCTCGTGTAGACCGCTTGCTGCCTCATCAAATTCTCGCCATCACCCGTGGCGAGAAGGAAGGCATCTTGCGCGTCCGCGTGGACATTCCGGAACGTGACTGGCTCGACGTGATCCAATCCGAATATGAGCAGGATATCATCAGCCCCTTTGCAGACCAGCTTGCATTAGCCATTCAAGATTCTGCGGAGCGGTTGTTACTCCCTTCCATCGAACGCGATGTACGCCGCGAAAAAGGCGAAGGGGCGGATCATCACGCCATTCAGGTTTTTGCGTCGAATCTGCGCGCCTTGCTCAGCCAGCCGCCGTTGGCAGATCACACGGTCCTCGGCATTGACCCGGGCTTTCGCACAGGCTGTAAAGTTGCGGTGGTCGACTCCACGGGAAAGCTGCTCGACACGGGCACGATCTATCCGCATGAGCCGAAGAATGACTGGAAGGGCGCGATCAATACCCTGCAGGATATGATCAACCGTCATCACGTCACACTCATTACCATTGGCAACGGCACTGCTTCACGCGAGACCGAGAAACTGGCGTCAGAGTTGACTCGCTTAGAGACGAGAACCAGATATCTGATTGTGAATGAAGCGGGGGCTTCGGTCTACTCTGCGTCTGCCCTCGCTCGATCCGAATTTCCCGAACTCGATGTATCCATTCGCGGCGCTGTGTCCATTGCCCGCCGCGCGCAGGATCCGCTTGCGGAGTTGGTTAAGATCGATCCTAAATCCATTGGCGTGGGCATGTATCAGCATGACGTGGATCAGACAGCCCTCAACCATACCCTCGATGGTGTGGTTGAAAGCGTGGTAAATCATGTGGGTGTGGATGTCAACACAGCCAGCCCCGCGCTGCTCACGCATGTGGTCGGCATCGGTCCCAAACTCGCAAACAACATTGTGACGCATCGCAACACGAACGGTCAATTCAAATCCCGTGCCGCACTTCGCAAAGTGACGGGGCTTGGACCGAAAGCCTTTGAGCAGGCGGCAGGCTTTTTGCGGATTCGGGATGGGGCGAACCCGTTGGATGAAACTGCCATTCATCCTGAGTCTTACGAAATAGCGGAATCCATCCTCGCTCAAGCCGGGCTGACAATTGCTTCGCCTCTCGAAGAAAGAATCCACGCTGTTGAATCTCTCACCTTAAAAACCACTGTCGAGGCGCTTGCCGAAGAGTTGGGTTGTGGCGTGCCCACGCTCAAGGATGTGCTGGAGCAATTGGTGCGCCCTGGCAGGGACCCGCGCGCTGATACCCCTGCTCCCATCCTGCGCACGGATGTACTTAAAGGAGAAGACCTCGCCACGGGTATGCAGCTAAAAGGCACAGTCCGCAATGTGGTGGATTTCGGCGCCTTCGTGGACATCGGCGTAAAACAGGACGGTCTGCTGCATCGCACGCAGATCCCGCATGGAACGGTGTTGAAAGTGGGGGACATCCTCGATGTGGAAATCCAAAAGATAGAACTCGAACGCGGGCGTATCAGTCTGGGTTGGGTAACGTAAAAAAAGAACCGCGCCTTGAAAGGCGCGGTGTTCGTTAAGCGAAGAGATTAATACTCACCGTCATCGTTAATTGAGAACCTGTCATTGTCAGTGTACGCGCAAAGGTTGTCAGCATTACCCTTTTCCCTCACCCCCATGATGAAGACGTTTCGCCGTGTCGACTTGCTCCTCCCCCCTGAGGTACGTGTGCCCGTTAGAGACTGTTTCTTAACTCGTAGGCAAAGACCCTAAAGGTTTCCCACGGTTACGAAAACGCCGTTTTGTGGGCGTTTTTTGCAAACGATGGTTCTGTTTTGCGGCGAAAACCTTTAGAGTCTGACTTAAGAAGTGCTCTCTGAGGTACGTGTGCCCGTTAGGGTAGAGGGCATAGTGAGGGCTTTTGACTCAGATTCTTTTCCTATTTCTTCGCGGGTAGCGCCACGGTTAAGTGCTGGTGATTACCCACAAGTCAGTATCTGTCATTTCCAGGTCTCAAAGCCAGAGCATTTTGCCGCGAATTTGTATCATCTCAAAAAGAAGTGGAAACGTCCCGAAGGTTTGAACGGCTCAACCATGTTTTTCAAGGAAACCTTCGGGACGGTGTGGGACGGTGTATGCCATCCCCAAGTTATTGAGAAGATACCGAATTTTGCTAATTCACGCAGATTTTTAAAACCAATTTGCGAAAATTCGTGGAATTCGCGGCTGAAGTTTGGTTTTCTTCCCTGAAATTAGCGGACGAAAGAAATGTGGGTAATCACCAGTTAAGTGTGGCGACTTACCGCGGACAAAAAAGATTGCTTCGACCGGCCGGTCGAAGCAATCTTTTTGCGAGAAAGCGCGTTAGTGGCAGTTCAACCGACTTTTGCGTTTCTTCCTCTTTTTACAACCTTTTTTGAAGGTTGCAGTAAGAGCGGTCCCGACGGGATTCGAACCCGCGATCTCGGCCTTGACAGGGCCGCATGTTAGGCCGCTACACCACGGGACCAATTTGTTAAGCGGGCGAAAGTTTACCATGGGGGTATATTCATGTCAATACATTGTCGAATGGAATTTATTGGTTTGTAAAACTGCTCAACCCGGCAATCAGGGTACAGGGCGTATCCCTCTCCAAACAAGGATATAATAACTTTACTGACGTTGCTCGGTTTACGCAGTATTGCGGCAATCATGTCGTGTGTTTGGCGAGATAAATCTCGCGCTGCTGCGTAACATCAGTGATGTTATGATACTGTGGCTTACCAATTTGCAAACTGTAAACCATCGAACTTGACACAATGAATGCCATGTTCTAAAATACCCACACGAAATTTCAAAAAAACGCCCTCAATGATTATAATCAGCAGGACGTTTAAATCCCCCCAGGAGGGCTGGTTTGTCTAAAAACCGTACGCAACAAATGGTTGATCGTTTGCGCGAATTACAGGCATCGTCACCAGATATCGAAGCATCAGCGATCGTCAGTGTGGATGGGTTGAGTATTGCTTCTGCTCTTCCGCAAGGCGTTGAAGAAGACCGCGTCTCAGCCATGTCGGCTGCGATGCTTTCGCTGGGTGAACGGATCGCAGGTGAATTAGGGCGGGGCTCCCTTGAACAGGTCTATATCAAGGGGGTTAAAGGATATGTAGTCCTGATCTCCGTAGGCGAGGAAGCCGTTCTCACTGCCCTTGTACGCGAACAGGCCAGGCTTGGACTGATCTTCCTTGATATGCGCCGCGCCGCCGAAGATCTGGCGAAGTTGATTTAGTGGAGTAATCATGAGTCCCCTTCAAAAATCTGGTTTGTTTTACCCCAATAAATTTGGTCTGATTACCATTAAATCTCTTGAAGAAGTAATGGGAAAAAATGGATTAAACGCCATTCTTAATCTGGGCGGCTTGAATCACTACATTGAAAATTATCCCCCCGATAACCTGGACAAGGGTTTTGATTTTAGTGAACTCTCCTCGATTGGCTCCGCCCTTGAAGAAATGTACGGTCCGCGCGGTGGGCGTGGTCTTGCTTTACGTGCCGGGCGCGCCACTTTTTCAGACGCACTCAAGAATTTTGGAGCGCTGGCTGGTGCGGCAGACTTGGCATTCGTCGTCCTTCCGCTGCAATCCAAGCTGAGAATTGGTCTGCCAGCCTTTGCAAAGATATTCTCCCAATTAAGTGACCAGCAGACAACCGTTGAAGAAAAAGATACGGAATGGATCTGGACTATTCATAAATGCCCATGCTGCTGGGGCCGCTCAGGCGCGGACAAGCCCGTTTGTTTTGTTGCAACAGGCTTGTTGCAGGAAAGCCTAAAGTGGGTGTCAGGTGGTAACGAATTCCGCGTGAACGAATCAAAATGCATCGCCATGGGCGATAGTGTTTGCGAGTTCATCATTCAGAAAGAACCGATTTCCTGATACCCAAGGACTGGCATGACAGACACTAAGTCAAAAATCCTTATCATTGAAGACGATCCTGACGTGGCTGAAATGCTGACCGCGTATTTTCGTACCCAAGAGTACGAAGTGTTTACCGTAAATTGGGGTGAAGACGGTGTTCGCTCAGCCCAACAAGTCAGCCCAGACCTCGTTATTCTTGATATACGCCTTCCCGATATCGACGGATATGAAGTAGCCACCCGCTTGCGTGGAGACCGTCGTACCGCGGACATTCCCATTATTTTCCTTACTGAAAAACGAGATCGCGCCGACCGATTGCACGGACTGGAAATAGGCGCCGACGACTACATTACCAAGCCTTTTGATGTTCAGGAGTTGCGCCTCAGAGTTCGGAATGCCTTGAAGCGCATCAGCCAGGGATCATTGACCAACCCTGTTACCGGACTTCCCGAAGGCGCTCTTGTGGATGAAAAACTTTCCGATGTCCTTGGCAGGGAAGGGTCTGCCTTGCTGTTTATCTCACTTGAAAACATGGATTCCTTTCGTGAAGCCTATGGTTTTGTCGCGTCAGATGATGTGTTGCGCGCGATCAGTTTGATGATTGTGAATACCATGCGCGAGTTTAGCCGCCCTGAGGATTTTCTTGGGCACTTGAGCGGAACCGATTTTGTCCTTGTTGTCCCGCCTGCAAACCTGGCAGCGCTTGGAGAAAAACTCCGCGCCCGTCTCGATCAGGCGATGGAATATTTTTACCCCATCAAGGACCGCGACCAAATGCTTGGACGTAAAGACCGCCTCGGTGCGAAATTGGCTGAAATTGCATCACTTAAGACCCGCGGACCGAATGTTGATGAAATAAAAGCGGAGATGCTCACTCTCAAAAAGTAGGTGAAGTTTTGCGTATTACGGTTATTACCCCAACATACAATGAAGCGGAGAACCTGCCCAAACTGGTCTCCGCTTTATTTTCGCTTCCGCTTGATTTACGCCTGCTGGTCGTGGACGATAATAGCCCGGATGGAACAGGGCAGATCGCCGAGGCGCTCTCGGAAAAATTCGACCATCGGATAGAGGTGCTGCACCGTCCGGGAAAACTGGGACTGCGCTCAGCATACCTGAGCGGGTTTCAAAAAATTCTTGATGGTGACGCACAAGTCATCGTCCAGATGGATGCGGATTTTTCCCACGATCCGTCTGCGTTGATCGATATGGCGAAACTCCTTGAAGGCTGCGACATCGTGCTTGGCTCCAGATATGTGACTGGCGGTTCTGTGGACAAGGACTGGCCTCTTTGGAGAAAAAGGCTCTCGGCATTTGGTAATTTTTATGCGCGCAGTATTCTGGGTTTACCGTTGAGGGATGTCACCACAGGATACCGCATGTGGCGGGCAGATGTTCTAAAGCGGGTTCCTTTTGAACGGATTCGCTCAAGTGGATATGTTTTTTTAGTGGAAATGATCTATCTTGCGCACTGCCTTGAGTTCAAGATTGGTGAATCTCCCATTTACTTTGCCGATCGCCGCTGGGGTAAATCCAAGATGTCCTTCAAAATTCAGTTGGAGGCGGCGCTTCGCATCTGGCAGGTGTGGTGGAACTATCGTGATTTGAAACAAACAGGCAGGTTGTCGCGTTTGTGATTGCCCCTGTTGTGTGCATGCAAAGGTTGTCAGCGGCAGTCGCTCAAGCCGCCGTACCCATATCTGGGCATACATCCTCGGCGGCGTTTTGCGAGGGAAATCCTGCGCCGGGGACGGCGCAGGGAGCAAATTGCCTGACATGTTTTGCGTGCATACCCCCTGTTCCTCTCCCTGTTCCTCTCCCTGTTAGCCCAAAGTAGAAATGTCACCCATTTTCCAAGATAGAAATGTCCCCGCCCCGCGGGGCGGGGACATTTCTACTTTTTTTTGAAAGCGAGAAGGTGCGCCAGGGATGGTCAGGAGCGGGCTTGTGTGGAACGGGCGC
>JAUXWL010000519.1 GCA_030680155.1 Anaerolineales bacterium | reverse complement strand
AGACCCTAACTCGGACAAGCCGAAACCAAAAAGGGAAAGCCGCACAAGGTATGGCTTGCCAGAGGCAAGAGAAGCGGGATAAGCGCGAGGCTTTCCCAATGGCGACTTTCCCTCACGACGATTGTAGCATGATGAAAAGGGTTTTGCATTTGGAATTCTGAGCGAATTGTGGTTAGATTGCTCAACCTAGCCAAGCCAACTGGAGTTGAGACATGGACGAACTGCTTTCGGAACGGTATGCTAACGACCTGGATGGAGTTTTGAGTTGCTATGATCGCATCGTGATCACGGGCAGTTTGCAGCCCTGGTGTTACGCGCAAGGTATGACCCGTTATCTGTATCAGCAAGGAATCCGCATTTTTGATTACGCTAAATTTGCAGAACCGTTGCGTGAACAGATCCGAGGAAATGCGGAAGCATTGGCAGAAGCGAACGGAGTGAAGATTGAATTTATTCGCAAGAAAGATTTTCGCAAGGAAGCCTGTATACAAGCAATCTTGAAGAAACGAGGTGAACACGCAGGATTAGTACATATCTTTGGCGCGATGGAAGCCTGTTCGTCATATCGTCCGTGGCACGACAAAGCGACAGGCAAGACGTATTTGAAACCGGATAGCAGCAAATGCATGACGTACTATTTCTACTTCATCGATGAAGAATTGGGGTTGTGCTATCTGCGCGTTCCAACTTGGTGTCCATTTCGTTTGCAGTTCTACTTCAATGGACACAACTGGCTGGCAAACCAATTGAAACAACGGGACATTGCCTACAAAATGTTGGATAATGCTTTTGTCCATATCGACAATTATGACGCCGCTAATCAACTGGCAAACGAGTTCGATGTCGAAATCTTGCACCAGCGTCTGGACGAGTTCGCCCAGCAGTATTGCCCAGTGTCCACAGATCTGAATGCTTCGACAGGCTCAGCACAGCGCCTCACTTATTACTGGAGCATTATGCAATCTGAGTACGCAACAGATTTGGTCTTCAAGAGTCGAGAACCTTTGCAAGCCTTCTACCCACATCTCCTGGAAACCCTTACTCATGCGGTCAAACCCGCAGATATTGCCACTTTTCTTGGACGGAAACTCAATGGCAACTCCCAAGGCGAAATGGGTAATCGCTTCAACAAACGCTGGATCGGCACACGCATCAAGCACCAGATGGGACCGGTCTCCATCAAAATGTACGATAAGTTCAACCTCATCTTGAGAATGGAGACCACCGTTAACAATGTTGCCTTCTTCAAGCAATATCGTCAGGTGCAGCACCGCGATGGTTCAACCACAATGGGTTGGGCTCCGATGAAGAAGACCGTCCACAGCTTGCCCGCTTTGCGTGAAGTACTCTCTGCTGCCAATCAACGTTATCTCAAATTCATCTCCTCCATCGCAACCCCGCAAGTAGGGGTGAAACAATTGCACCGGTTGGCTGAAACCAAGACCGAAGACCAGCATCGTCACAAGGGCTTTAATCTCTTCTCAGAAGAGGACACCTGTTTATTCCGCACCTTGTTGCAGGGCGAGTTCTTCATTAGTGGTTTCACCAACAAGCAATTGCGCACCCAATACCTTTCTAACAAATCCGCCAGTCAGGTCACACGCCTTCTCAAACGACTGCGTGTGCATGGCGTGATCAAAAAAGTTGGCAAACGCTACAAATACTACCTGACTGACTTCGGGCGCCAGACCGCTGCTATGGCTTTGAAGTTACGCGAGATGGTCGTGATCCCCACCCTCGCTTATGCCGCTTAACTTTCTTGCTTTTTGTACAAGCATTTCATTGATAAGGTACTAAAGGTTTCCCACGGTTACGAAAACGCTGTTTAGTGGGCGCTTTTTTGCAAATGATGGTTCTGTTTTGCGGCGAAAACCTTTGGGTCTGACTTAAGAAACGCTCTCTTAGAATTTGTGTAAAAATAACTTCCCTGTTATGAACATCGGGCTATCCATGTGCTCGGCGGGATAAATCCCTGCCTCAGTACATGGAAGCCCCTGCGGGGCTAAGTCGGCTTTAGCCGACTTTCACGAACTGAGGCAGGACTTGTGCGCAGCCCCCTGTGGGTAGTCCGCCGATTCCCGCGAGAAAAACGGAAGTTCTTATTGCACGCCTCCTTATGCAATGCCCGCGTTCATGTCATGCCTGCGTTTACAAATTGCGCTTCACCACTTGGGAGCATTCAAATGTTGTCAGCACGGACTGCAAAATCTCCAGATTTTGCTCGAAAGTCAGGAGACTTTCGACTCCGTTCCGAAAAGCGCAATTTGTGAATACGCTGGGTATAATAAGCCAAAATTTAACATCCGCAAAGGAGAAGAGCATGAAGAGACCAACAATCAAGCAGAGGTTCCAATACTGGTTCGACAATTTCATGTCACGCGGCACGGTCGCGCTGATCGGCGGGCTGGCAGTTATTTCAATCGTTATTATCTTGATCGCCGCCGCCATTGTCCGCCTGCAAGTCAGCCTCACGGGCGGCGGGATGGACATCCCCTTCGCCGAAGTCGCGTGGATGAGCTTGATGCGCACACTCGACGCGGGCAATATGGCAGATGACGAGACCATCGGTTTCCGAGCCGTCATGCTATTTGTCACCATTGGCGGTATTTTCATCGTGTCCACGCTCATTGGTATTCTGAGCAACGGGCTGGAAGAACGCATCGAACAACTCCGCAAGGGACGTTCCCACGTCCTCGAAAATGACCACACCCTGATCCTCGGCTGGACCCCGCAGATATTCACCGTCATCTCGGAACTCGTCATCGCGAACGAGAGTCGCAAGAGCGGCGCAGTCATCGTCGTATTGGCAGACCAGGACAAGGTCGGGATGGAAGATGCGATCAAGGAACGTATCGAAAACACAAAGAACACCCGCATCATCTGTCGCTCGGGCAGCGCGATTGACCTGAACGACCTTGAGATCGCCAGCCCGCACACCGCCCGCTCCATCATTATTCTCTCTGAAGGCGCCGACCCCGACACGCATGTCATCAAATCAGTGCTGGCGATCACCAACAACCCCAACCGCCGCGAAGAGCCGTATCACATCATCACGCAGATCCGCGACCAACAAAACATGGACGTGGTAAAAATGCTCGGCATCCGCGACAATGTCCAGGCAATTCTCACCACCGACCTGATCGCCCGCGTCGTCGCGCAAACCTCGCGTCAAAGCGGCTTGTCCATTGTCTACACCGAGTTGATGGATTTCGGCGGCGACGAAATTTACTTCACCAGCGAACCCAACCTCTCCGGCAAAACCTACGGTGAAGCCCTGCATGCTTTTGAAACCTCCACCCTGATGGGCATCCGCACGGCGGACGGCACGGTCATGATGAGCCCGCCGATGGACACACGCATCCAACCCGGCGACCAGATCTTTGCCATCGCCGAGGATGACGACAAGATTAATCTCTCGAACCTCTCCCGCATCCCTCTGGATGAAAGCCTGATCCTGAAAAATGGAAAATCATCCAAGCCCAAGCCTGAGCGCGGATTGATCCTCGGCTGGAACCGCTCCGGCGCCACCATCATCCGCGAACTGGATCAATATGTTGCCAAAGGCTCCGAACTGACCGTCGTCTCGCACATGTACGATCTTGAAAAACAGATCCAACGCGAAATGGGTAAACTCAAGAATCAGAAACTCAAGGTCATGGAAGGCGACATCCGCGACCGCGCCCTGCTCGACAAGTTACAGGTCACAGAGTTCGACCATGTCATCGTCCTGGCCTACAGCCACCTTGATCCGCAGGAGGCGGACGCCATCACACTCGTCACCCTGCTGCACTTGCGCGACATCGCCGAGAAGGACGAGACGCCCTTCTCCATCATCAGCGAAATGCTCGACCTGCGCAACCGCGAACTGGCCGAAGCCGCCAAAGTGGACGACTTCATCGTCAGCGAACATCTCATCAGTCTCATGCTCGCGCAGCTCTCCGAAAACTCGGAACTGCTCGGCGTTTTCACCGACATCTTCGATCCCGAAGGCGCGGAAATCTACCTCAAGTCCATCGGCGATTATGTCACCACGGATCAGCACGTCAACTTCTACACCGTCACTGAAGCAGCAAAGCGCCGTGGCGAAACTGCCATCGGCTACCGCCTGATGAGCGAAAGCCACGACGCCGAAAAAGCCTACGGCGTACATACCAACCCGAACAAGGCTGAGAAAGTCCTCTTCAAACCCGAAGATAAATTGATCGTAATTTCGGAAGGCTAATGAAGGCAAGTGACGGTCACTTTTAAGGTGGCCGTCACTTTTTTAATCCCATGATCTCCACCCCATTTTGAATCAACACATCCCGCAATAACTTTGCATTCTCCGCCGCATTTGGGTGATCGCCATGCAGGCACAACGTATCCATGCCACCTTTCTTAATTAACTCCACTGCATGTCTCGCCACTTCTTCAGGCGCTTCGATCAACGCCCCCGGAAGAAGGCGGGACATCAACGACCCGTCGGCGTTATAGCCTCTATCAGGGAAACCCTCCGCCGCGACTCGGATGCCCATCCCCCGCCCCGCCTCGATCGACCTTGAACCTGCCAGCCCAACCAAAATTAAATCCACGCTGATGGCATCCCCTTTGGGGGCGCTTTTGACTGCCCGCGCAATTGCGCTTGCAAGTTCAATATCCTTCGCCGCCTGGTTATACAACGCCCCATGCGGTTTGACATGGGTCAATATCACACCTTCTGATTTTGCAATCACTGCCAAAATTTGAATTTGCTCCAAAACCAATTTTTCAACTTCATCAGGCGAAGCATTCATTTCTTTACGACCAAAATTCTCACGATCATTCCAACTTGGGTGCGCGCCTACATTCACCTCGAAGCGTTTCGCCAATCGAACCGTCTCGCGCATGACATTCACATCGCCCGCATGGAATCCGCACGCGATATTTGCAGACGTGATGTGCGGCATGATGGCTTCATCATTGCCAACGCCTTCGCCGAGGTCGCAGTTGAGGTCGATTTTCATTTGTGCAGTCATCCTGTAGGTCAGGCTTATAGCCTGACATTTTCTGGAATCGAGTATATGGCAGGTTACAAACCTGCCCTACAAAGGAATTTGTATTTTTCCTGAGCTTCACCCACCGTCGTCTCTCGAAAACGGATTTTGCTCACGCCCGTCTCACACTGCGCCAACAGCGGCAAATCTACATGGATGACATTCGCAATCTTTGGATATCCACCTGTGGTGGGGGCATCCGCCATCATGACGATGGGCTGTCCATCTGCGGGGATTTGGATGCTGCCCATCGTCAGCCCTTCGGAGATCAATTCTTTGGTGATGTTTTTTTCAATTCCCTTCGCCGGGGACGGCGAAGGGAGCAAAGATGATGATGGGAGCATTTGCAGGCGATAACCCATACGGTCAAAGGAGGGACTGAGAGTGTATTCGCTCTCATAAAACGTGCGGATGCCGTCTGCGGTGAACCAATCCGCTTGGGGGGCGGGGATGACTTCGATGGTTGGAGATTGGCTGTAGCGCATTGGGACTGTACTGCAAGATTTATCTTGCTCATCTGGGGCGCGAGATAAATCTCGCGGTACTGCGGGGAAATCACGGGCGGCGAGTGTAAGCAATTCTTTGGCAGGTTTGCCTGAATGTAAAACATCACCTGTTTTTAGTGCCGACCCCATCCCGCCGCGCAGGTAGGTGGAACGGGAGTTCATGATGACCGGTGAATCAAATCCGCCTGCAATGGCAAGGTATGCCCAGTTGCCGCCGCTTATTTTTTTGATGCGAACCGTCCACCCCGCGCGGACGTAAAAAGACGTCCAGAGAGGGAAAGTCCAGATGTAGTTTTCAACTTCAAAGCCTGCGCCGGTGACGGCGATGACCGTGTTGCGTAATGCGTGAAGCGTAATTTCGCCGAGTCCCAGTTCGATGGCGGCGGAGTTGGGAGGGTTATCGAGGAGGGAGTTTGCGGCGCGGTGGGCAAACCAGTCCATGGGGCCGGAGACGGGGACGCCGAATTTGTTCCATCCGCGCCTGCCGAGGTCTTGGAGGGTGGCGATGCCGGAGAGGTCGGTGATTTCAAGCATGGGAGTTGTACCGCAAGGTTTGTCCTGAGTTCATTGAAGGATTTATCGTGTGCAAGCAAAGGTTGTCAGCGGCGGCTGCTCAAGCCGCCGTCCCCGGCGGCGTTTTGCGAGGGAAACCTGCGCCGGGGACGGCGCAGGGAGCAAATTGCCTGACATGTTTTGCATGCACACGATTTATCTTGCCTTTCACCTGTTCTTTGCAATGCCAGGCGCAAAGTGAACTTTACGGTACGAGTCGGTGGGAATAAATTTCACAATATCCCCTGGTGCAAAAAGAAACGGAATTTCACTCATGGGGTCGAACAACGTGAGTGGGGTCCAGCCGAGGATGTGCCAGCCACCGGGCGAGTCAACGGAGTAGATGCCGGTTTGGGAACCGGCGATGGCAACTGAGCCCGCGGGCACGTGCGTCCGCGGTGTGGACATGCGAGGCAGGGTCAGGCGTTCATCGAGGATGCCCATGTAGGGAAAGCCGGGGGTGAATCCCATCATGTAGACGGTGTATTCGCGCTCGCTGTGCAGACGAATCAGTTCGGAGGGAGATAATGCCAGGGTCCTTGCGGCAGGCTCGAGGTCAGGACCAGAGGCGTTGCCATAAAGGACGGGAATCTCCAAGCGGCGGGAAGGTCTGTGAGTCGCGTCATCTATCAGTGCAAGTTTTTCTTCAATGAGGTTTTTGATTTCGTTGTAAGTGGATATGAGCGGATCATAATGGACGAGGACGGTGCAATAGGCGGGGACAGTTTCGGTGACAGATGGGATGGTTTGCAGAAGCGCGTTGAGCGCATGCACGCGCTGATTGAGCGTGGGGTCAATTTTGTCGCCGAGTTGCACGAGGATGGATGAGTCGCCCAGCGGCTTGAGCATGTCAGCGTTCGAAGATGGAGATGGACTCGATGTGATAGGTCTGCGGGAAGAGGTCAAAGGGCGTGACCTGTTTGAGGGTGTAGCCGCCTTTGATGAGCCGCGCCGCGTCACGCGCAAGGGTGGATGGGTCGCAGGAGATGTAGGCGATGACCTGCGCCTGGATTTGCAGGATGGCGTCGAGGGCGTGCTTGTCAAGTCCGGCTCGGGGCGGGTCGAGGATGATGTGAATGGGGTCTGTCACGCTAAAAGCGTGACCTACAAGTGCGGGGAGGATTTCTTCGGCGGTGCCTTCGTAGAGTTCGACGTTGTCGAATTCATCGAGATTGATGGCGAAGTCTTCGCAGGCGGACGGAGATGATTCGATGCCGATGACTTTGGCATATTTGGGCGCGAAGAATTTGCTGAACAAGCCGACGCCGCAATAGAGGTCGAGGAGGGTGATTGGTTGGTCAGTTAAGATTAGAGATTGGAGATTGGAGATTAGGTGTTCGACCATCTTCTCCGCCATTTTGGTATTGACCTGGAAAAACGATGGCGCGGAGATATGGAAGTCTTTGCCAAGAATTTGAATGGTGAGATGATCGCTGCCGGCGATGACAACGGGATGATCTTCGTAGATGTGGACGATGGAGATGTCGGCTTCGATCTCGAGTTCGGGAGTCTCTTCGGTTTCAGATTCGAGGATGAGCATAAGTTCATCGTCATCTCCTGTGCGAAGAGATACGCGTTCGAGGTTCATGCGTGATTCAAATTGCAGGTCGCGCCAGAAGCTGTCGATGGCGGGTTCTGGCAGATGACATTCTTCGATTGCCCTCACCCTGCCCTCTCCCGAGGGGAGAGGGGAAAATACATAACCGACTTTGCCATCGTCCGTGAGATGGAATTGGATGTGGTTGCGATAGTTCCATTGTTCGAGTGAGGGGATGGTCGGCTGGACGGGCGGATTCTCGATCTTGCCGATACGCTGGAGTTGGTCACGCAGGATGTCGGCTTTGGCTTGCAGTTGTTTTTCGTAGGGGAGGTTTTGGTAATGGCATCCGCCGCACGAATCCCTCATCCCCAACCCTTCTCCCGAGGGGAGAAGGGAGTGGAAGTGCTTGCATTTGGGTTGGATGCGATCTGGGGAGGATTTGAGAATATCGAGAATTTCACCGCGGGCGAAGTTTTGTTTTTCCTGCGTCAGGCGGATGCGGACGGTTTCGCCGGGCAAGCCAAAGGGGACGAAGACAGCTCTGCCATCTGGTAAGCGTCCCATGGCGTCGCCGCCGTAGGTGAGTTTTTCGAGGGTGATTTCGTAGTCTTTATTATTATCGCTGGAGGACATTTAATACTGCCTGAACTATTTGTGCAACTTGAATGGGCGGGATTGAACCCAAGCGCTTTACCAATCTTTGCTCGGAGACAGATCGAATCTGCAAGGCATCGGCTGAGGAGGGTTTGCTTAATCCGTTTTGCTCATCCGGGTCAAGCCGTACCATCCATATGGCGTTTGAGTAACGATCCTTCCAATCTGTCAGCGGCACCACTACTTTAAGGGGCAAAATTCCCACGAGGTCGCTACTAATGATGATGGCAGGGCGTGTTTTTTTGATCTCTGAGCCAACGGCAGGATCAAGATTGACCAGCCAGATTTCCCCCCTTTTCATAGTTCATCATCCGCAAAGAGAAAATCGTCGCTGTCTAATGCCGTGAAATCCGTCAGGTTTGGATCGGTATTGTAGTCGGCTTGAAGTTCGCGAGCGGCTAGAAGCATCTGGCGGCGTTGACGGTATCGCAATTCGCGGTCTATCATTTCACGCACAATCTCGGAAATGCTGCGGTTTTCCTCACCTGCAATCAGGATCAGGGTTTGGCGCTGGGATTTTTCCAGAAGGATTTGTGTTCTTTGAAGCTCCATAAAACACCTCTTTATTGTGTACTAATCATACACAATATTATGACTCCTCCCTCCCCTCCTGTCAAGTATATCCGGCGCGGTCACAAATTGCGCTTTTTTAGAAGTGTCGAGTCTCATAAAGTCGTATACGTGAACCTTAACAAAAGTCTCGAAAAGTCGTATCACCTGTCTTACAAGTCAGAGCCTAGACAGGATGAATACGATGAGTCACACAG
>JAUXWL010000518.1 GCA_030680155.1 Anaerolineales bacterium | reverse complement strand
CTGTGTGACTCATCGTATTCATCCTGTCTAGGCTCTGACTTGTAAGACAGGTGATACGACTTTTCGAGACTTTTGTTAAGGTTCACGTATACGACTTTATGAGACTCGACACTTCTAAAAAAGCGCAATTTGTGACCGCGCTGGGTATAAAGATCGCCCAGCATCTTTTGGAAGTAAAAACGTATCTTCTCAAAAAGAAGGGGACTTACGCAAAACGTCCCGAGGGTTTCTTCAGATTGAGCTTGCTTTTCATAAAACCTTCGGGACGGTGCATAAAACGTCCCGTTTTATTGAGATGATACTTTTCAAGTCCCAAAAAATCCCTTCCACAATTGATATAGACCAAAACCCAACAACGCAATGGACGATACGCCCAGCAACGCGCGATTGACCTTTGGACCTAAACTCGCCGCCGTGCCAAACACGAGAATAATGACAGCCAGTGTTCCGATCATCGCAATGTAAAAGCCTGACAGAAAACCGATGCCATGCACAGGAGTCTCGCGCCAGCCCCGCACCAAAACTGGACCGGTTACCAGTGTCCAAAAAATGTAGGGGCCGGGACTGAGCGCATTCATCAACGCAGCTTTGGGCAGTCCGCCAATTTTCGGTTCAGGTTGTGGCGCATTCACGTCAAAACCCCGCCATGACTTGAACGCACCGAATGACAGATATAAGATGAACAATCCGCCTGCGATGTGGAGAAATTGCTGCAACCAACCGGGGACCTGACTCAACACGAACACACACAAAAAAATAATGGGACCATCACTGACCAGCGGCGCGAGAGCGGCGATCAGAGTCCGCTTCCAGCCGCGAGTCAGGGACTGGGAAATCAGGTACGTCTGAAACGGTCCCGGTTGTGAAGCGGCGGCAAGTCCAAAGCCGAGGCCTTGAATCAGGTAAATCCACATACGTTATTCCACCCCACCCTCGATACTCGCCTGTACCACTTCATCTTCCTTATGCGGGTGGACGCTGAAAATCTTGAAGCCCCATTGAATGGAAGGCCCCACCAACACGGCATAGACCAGCGTGCCAACTCCCACGGGCCCGCCCAACAGCCAGCCGATGGTGACCACTGTCACCTCGATGATGGCGCGCGCGGTACGGATACTGACACCCGTCGTCCGTTTGATGGCCAGCATCAAACTATCGCGCGGACCCGCGCCCGCATCCACGCCAATGTAGATCGCGCTCGCCAGCCCCATCAGGAAGATCGCCAGCAGCAGCATGCCAACTTGCAAAGGCAGATTCTCCGTCACCGCAGGGACGATGGAAAGCCACAAGTCCACCCATGGGCCAATGGAAAGAATATTCGCCAACGTACCCCAGCCCATTTTCTCGCGCATCAGGATGGCGCTGGTCAACACCAGAAAGCCCATGATGACCGTCATCGTCCCAATCGAAATACCGAGTTTATACGCCAGCGCCACTTCCAAAACCGCCCACGCGCTCGTGCCAATATTGCCGCGAATCATCAACGTGATCGCCAGCCCAAATAAAATAAACCCGATCTGAATGCGGGTGAAATCCCACACGAACGTATTCCAGCGAATTGGTTTTAGCATGCTTCTCCTTTGAGCGGTATGCACGCAAAACATGTCAGGCAATTTGCTCCCTGCGCCGTCCCCGGCGCAGGGTTTCCCTCGCAAAACGCCGCCGAGGACGGCGGCTTGAGCGACTGCCGCTGACAACCTTTGCGTACACACTTTGAGCGCCGATGATACCATGCACAAGTATGCTGTGATACACTCGCCCCATGCCCCAGATCATTGAAACTCACCGCGACTCATTTATCATCAGCACCGACCCCGCGCGCCTCAACATGGACACCATCTGCGACATGCTCTCGCGCGCCTACTGGGCCAATACACGTCCGCGGGAACGCACGGAAATGGCATTCGAACATTCGCTGGCCTTCGGCATCTATACAGAGCAAAAGCAAATCGGCGTCGCGCGCATCGTCACCGATTACAGCGTCTTTGCCTATCTTTGCGATTTCTTTATCCACGAAGAGTATCGCGCACACGGTCTCGGCAAGTGGGCGCTCGAAACCATCCTCAACCATCCCGACCTCAAACACATCCGCCGCTGGATGTTGGTCACCGACGACGCGCACGGCTTGTATCGTCAGTTCGATTTCGAACTGATTTCCGAACCCGAAAAATGGATGCAGCGCATCCGCCCCTTCCACGGTGAAGCATGAAACTAACCCTCAAACCTGGGCGTGAAAAAAGCCTGTTGCGACGCCATCCCTGGGTCTTCGCCAGCGCCCTCCAAACAGCGGATGAAGAACCCGCCTCCGGCTCTACCGTTGACCTGCTTGCCCCTAACGGACAGTTCCTCGCTCGAGCCGCTTACTCCCCTCACTCCCAGATCCGCGCGCGCGTCTGGACGTTCAAAGACGAATCCGTGGACAGGGAATTCTTCCGCAGGAAGATCAAACGTGCAATCGAATTACGTCAAACATCGAAGGTCGAAGGTCATACGGATGCCTATCGTTTAATCCACAGCGAATCAGACGGCATCCCCGGCATCGTCGTTGACCTTTATGGTGACATTCTCGTCCTGCAATCCTCCACCGCCGGTTCCGAGTTCTGGAAGCAAACCATCGCGGAACTTTTGATCGAAGAGACCGGCATCTCCAACATCTACGAACGCTCCGATGCGGATGTGCGCGAACTCGAAGGCTTGAAACCCAACACGGGCATCCTGCGCGGCACACCCGATACCAAATTACACATTACGGAAAACGGCTTGCGTTTTCACGTGGACATCCAGCACGGGCACAAGACCGGCTTCTATCTCGACCAGCGCGAAAGCCGTCAGCGTGTGGGTGAGCTTGCCAAAGACCGCGATGTGCTGAACTGCTTTTGCTACACAGGTGGATTTTCCATTAACGCGCTGGCGAATGGAGCCAAATCGGTTCTGTCGGTTGATTCATCCGCAGATGCGCTGGCCTTACTCGAAGAAAATATTGCCATCAACAACCTCCCTGCCGACCGTCACACCACCCTCGAAGGGGATGTCTTTCAACTGCTGCGGAAATTCCGCGATGAAGCGCGTTCCTTTGATCTCATCATCCTAGACCCACCCAAGTTCGCTCCCACCGCCGCCCATGCTGAGAAAGCCTCGCGCGCCTACAAGGACATCAACCTGCTGGCGTTCAAACTCCTGCGCCCGGGCGGAATCCTCGTCACCTTCTCCTGCTCCGGCGGCGTGGATGCGGCGCTCTTCCAAAAGATCGTCGCCTCCGCCGCCCTCGATGCAGGCATGGAAGCAACGATCATTGAGCATTTGTCACAAGGCATCGATCACCCTGTCAGTTTGCATTTTCCTGAGGGAACCTATTTGAAGGGGTTGGTTTGTATAAAGGGGTAATGGTTTGCGTTTGAGAGCAGGGGCGGGCGTCCCAATCTGCCGTAGTTTATTTTTTGTTTGAGGCACAGGCTTTGTCATAATGATTTCTTCCTGCGAATTGATTTCGCTTTGATGGCTGGCTCAATCAATTGTCCACGATCATTAACTTTCAAGACCGGCTCACCGGCATCGTTGGCAAAGGAAATTTCCTGACCATCCACATCGGCCACCGATAACCAAGTGGTGGCGCGCGTGCTCCAGACCAGAATATCCTTCGGAACCTGTTGAGAATCAAGTTTGCTGCGCAGTTCCTTGACGCGCAGCGGTCCATGCAATGTCTGCTCCTGCTTGTAGACGCACCAACCCGTTACGGTCTCAGGCTGAGGCAGTTTCTTGACCCCGCCCAGTTTGCCAATGGTTAACAAGATTCCTTCACCCACCCCGCAACCTGCAAAGGCCCACTCATCGTGAAGTCTGTCATACCACATCCATTGTTTGAGATTTGGATGAAGGAAGGCTTTACGTTCTCCCAGTTGAATGATCCAATCCTCCACAGTCCCAAAGGCTTCCGTGGTAGATAGTTCGCTGGTTTCCACTCGTGCCCAGCGTTGAGCAAGTTGTGCTTCCAATTGCGCTTGCGTTTTGGCGCTCATCAATTTCCTCCCAGTGTATAAGAGGTTCGCTCAATAAATTCGGATTCACCCATATAGTCGCGCCAAACCTTTCGCGCCTCATCCCATTTGCGAACCAGGGGTGCCTTCCCAGCTCGGTTCTGATGAAAATCCACGGCCCACTGCGAACCGTCAGGCAGATTGACCCTTAGCAGGTTGTGGTTATCGTCTATACAGCTGTCAAGCCAGTTCTTCACTCCGCTGGCGTCTGGCTGGGATGAACGTTCTTCAAAAACCACGCTTTCCACTGTTGCGCCGGGAAAATGCTTTTGCAGGTAAGCATTCGCCTTATTGGAAGTTTTTTGCACATAACCCTCGCAGGTAAGACCTTGTTCTCCCGTGAACTGTCCAATGGTGGCATCATACGCCATGTTCTTGAGGCAAATAGCCCTATGAATGAGAATCGTTGGGTCGCCCTGATATGGATTGAGCACGTAATTTGTTTTTTCAAGTTCATCCTCCAGGGCGTACAAATCTTCCTTAAAATCGCCTAAACGCATATCGAAGGTGCGGAGATCCTGCTGTGGAAAATCGCGCTGTTTATTTTTCTCCAACTCTTTGAGAAATTGCTCATCCTCGCGGGCAACGGCATCCCGGTTGTTCTGTTGCCATTGGTCGGACTGCTGGATCTCATCAGGCGTTTGCCAGCCGCCATTCGTCCATTTGTAGCCCTGCGCCAGCATTTCTTTGGTGCGTACATATTCATCGCGGGTGACGTATCCCGGCCCGGCTACATCCCACGGGCGCTCAGACCAGTAAAAGCCCTGATCGTTCGCCATACCGGTTTCGGGTATGGACCCGGAGCTCACATTTGCGGGAATGGGGCTGCTTGTCCCCAAAAACGAGATCAGCGAGGAGACAACCGCACCGGCAACCGCTCCGGCTATGGGGATGCCCAGACTGCCAAGAATGACTGGTATGGGAATTCCGAATAACCCGCCCGCCTCTGTTGGAACGGTTTGATCGGTTGGCGCTTCAGGTTGCCCCGGGACAACATCTCCCGGATCAACAGGCTGGGCAGGTTCTACAGGCAAATCCAATAGTGGCAGACGGTCCTCGGCTAGAGACAATAATACATCAGCTATCTCTAGAGGATCTCGCGCTGGACCATATCTTTCTATACTATGAGAAATTGTCTCGATCGACAGGTGATGATACAAACCGCCTTTGTACATACACCAATCAATGCCTTTCCTATCACTTGTCCACGGTTCATCATCGACCAATCTAGTGTCTCCCTTCCAATGTAGAATTCGGGCGTTATAGCCATGGAAGGTGGTTAATTTAAATCGGTCTTGTTGATGAGGTGAATAGTCGCATGATTCTTGGTTTGAGGCGCCTACTGAAAGATAAGTTGATGTAGCCTCAGGAGTTACTACCCATAGGGCTTCTCCGCGGGTCTCAGATAAAACGACATAATTTACAAAACAACTATGGATCATATCCCCATCGGATGTATAATCGAGGGTACCCTCCACCCCGGCCTGGTTGGCAGCTTCCAATAAGAGGACCAAACAGGGGTTTGTCTGTTCAGAACCTACATTTAGATGAGTTTGCTGAGGCGCTTCGAATCTTATTCTGGACAATTCATGCGCAGAAACAGGTTTGCTTGCCATCGAAAGCAACAACGCTGTAAGGACCCCTGCTAAACCAAAGAAAAGAAAACGGTGTTTGTTTTGCATGCTGATCCTCCAATAAATGGTGAAACAGGGTTTTATTGAAATTCTACTGATTATAGAATTTGATTTCTGCATGAAGTGTTACCTACTTACCTGAGCCGATCATCCACTTCCTCAACAACTTGTTTCCCAGGAATGAAAGCCCAAATGTGACCAGGAATAAACCGCAAAAGCCCGGCAGAGCCAGGCAGGTTGCCGCTTCTCCCATCGATTTGTAAAACAAGTTGCCCATTTGGCCTAGGACAATGCCCACCAATGACGAGCACATACATGAAACCAGTGGGAGTACGAGGAACAGCAGGATAGGCTTTTTTTTTGTTTGAGTGACGGGTTGGGAAGTACGCTGTGTGTCGGTCATGATGATTTCCTCAGGTTAGTTTCATCATTATCAGGACTATTAGTGATGATCAAAAATTCATCATGTTTCATGGCGTGACGACATACGGGCTAAAACACAAGATTCAGAACATGACGCCGAGGGGACAACTTTAATAGCAGTAAACGGGACCTAGACTCCCCTTTCGAAACGAGACACTGTCTGAATCTGAGTGTAGTATAAACCCAATTGGCGAAACGATTTACTGCTTTCTGAAAGAACTGTTTGTTTATATGGACAGAATTGATGCGACGATCATCGAGCATTTTTCACAGGGTAGCGAACACCCGGTCAGCTTGCATTTCCCTGTGGGCGCGTATTTGAAGGGGTTGGTTTGCGTGAAGGGGTAATTATGCGGAGCGCGGACTTCAGTCCGCCAGAAAAAAGCGGACTGAAGTCCGCGCTCCGCTGTTATTAACCTGCCTCATTTCGTATGCAATAATTTTTTCAAATGACTTCGCAGCTTCACAGGCTTTACCCCGCTCAAATCGATCTTCTGCGCGCCGATCATATCGGCGAAGCGTTTTAATCCATTGGCGAGGGCATCGGCGAAGGCGCCATCTTTCGGCGTATCGTCCTCCAGCCAGAAGCCCAGAATGTGCAGGGTGTTCGTGGCGCGGTCTAACTTCGGGTCGAGGCGGGCAACGAGATCATCGCCGTATAAAATCGGCAGGGTGTAATATCCCCACTTGCGCTGATGCGCCGGCTTGTACACTTCCCACACGTATTCAAAATCAAAGACCTTCTTCGCCCGTCCGCGCGCGCTGACGATTTCCAACGGAGCAAGCAATGTGGCTTCTTCTTCAGTAGTGGGACCTTTCGGCTTCCAGATTTTCGGGATGCGCCCCGCCTCCAACGCGGACAGATGGGGCTGGTCGCTGCTGCGGACGAGGAAGTTTTCCTTGAAGCCTTCCACGCGCACGCGGGCGATCTCGCCCTGTTCGATGAGTCGTTCAATATACCCTCCCGCTTCCTTCGTAGAGACCTTGCGCTGGATGTAGTAACTCAGGTCAGTCTTCAACGAGTTTTCACGCGTCACGCCATAAAAAGCAATATGTTTTTTACAGAAGAAGTCTTCGGTCTCTTTTACGGACGCGGCGTAATCATATTCACTGGGCAGAACGCGCTCACGCAGATCATAGATGCGGTCGAAACCTTTGCGACTCGCGATCATCACTTCGCCAATCAGCCAAAGATAAAACAATGTTACCGATGTTTCCTTGCGCCCGCGATAGCTCCATGTTTTGACGGCGTCGCCTTCGATGTCACGGTTGCTAAGCGGACCTTTCTCCCGCAGTTCATCCAGCACAAACTTGATCACTTCCCTGCGCGGGTGGCTGAAGGATTCGTACCGCAATCCCTTTTCGGCGCGATGCTGCATGTGCAACCGCCAGTAGGGGAATTCGCGCATGGGGTACATCATCAACCAGCCGCCGTAATCGAAGGCTTTGCGTTTTTCGTACGCCAATTTGTAGAGCAGTCCTGGTTTGTAATCGAGGACGCGCCCGTACATGGCGATGTCCTGACTGCGGGCGACCATGACCAGCGGGTCGAGCTGCAGCGCTTCCATTTGGTTCAAAGCGGCTTCAGCGCCGATCAAGCCCCGGTAACGGCGACCAGGCCAAAGTCCCTGTGAGGCGAGGAGGAAGCGGCGGTAAGTTTGTTTGGAGATGGAGTCCATGTGTGTTCCCAGTCTGTAAATTTTGTGTTCGTCATAGGGTTTACTGTCCAACGAATTATTGGATTTTAGAACTTATGTTCCAGAACGTCAAGCATTCTGAAAATATCGGTTCATTGGGAATCGTCATGATAGAGCTGGGTATCTGGCAGTGCGGCGCATCCACCCGTTGCACTTCGCCTGTGTTTTGGTTACTCACCTTACGCAGTTTTTTCCGTAGCGCGACAACTTGTCCCCATAGGGGATTCATGGTGCCTATTTCGCGAGATAAATCCCGCACTTCTGCGTAACATCAGTTAGTTACTGAAAATTATTGATGATGCGCAGAAAGGCATCCACCACTTGTGGGTCGAAATGTTTTCCGCTTTGTGATTTGATGTGGGCAAGGGCTTTCTTTTTTGTCCAGGCTTCGCGGTAGGTGCGCGGGCTGGTGAGGGCATCCCAGACATCGGCAACGGCGAAGACACGCGCCGGGAGTGGAATCTCGTGACCCTTGAGTTTGCGCGGGTAGCCCGTGCCGTCCCATTTTTCGTGATGGCAGTAGGGGATGTCGAGGGCGGGGCGCAGGTAATGAATGGGCTGGAGCATCTGGAATGCCAGGGTGGGATGGCGCTGCATTTCCTCGATCTCTTTTTTGGTTAATTTGCCTTTTTTGAGGAGGATGCGATCCGCGATACCCATTTTGCCAATATCGTGCAGGAGTGCGCCGCGGCGGACGTGCTGCAGTTCGCCATCCTTGATGCCGACGGATTTCACCAGCGCCATGGTCAAGTCGGTGACGCGCTGGGTATGTCCCTCCACCGATTTATCGCGCATATCCAACGCGCGGGACCAGCCTTCAATCGTGGCTTCGTAGGCGATTGCCATTTCCATATTGGCGCGCTGGATGTTATCGAACATCTGCGAATTATCTATGGCGATAGCTGCCTGCCCTGCAAGGGTTTCTAAAAATGCAAACCACTCACCGGCAACAACGCGCTGGGAACGCCGGTATATTTCCATAACGCCTTTGACTTCCCCTTTTACGTTCAGAGGGACGCAGACGTAGGATACAAATTTCTCCTCCGACCAAAGGTGGGCGAAGGGGGAATTGTCAATAATCTGTGAGGGATCGGGGACTTGAACGATGCGCCGTTCCATGACCGCACGCCCGGCATACGCATCGTTCAGGTGAACGAATGCGCCTTCGATCAGGTTGGTTCTGAAACCGCGCCCGGCCGCATACTGGAGAGTCTGGTCGTAGGGATGGAGCAGGAGCACGTTGACGGCATCCACATTCAACTGTTCCATGGCGTGGGTGAGCAGGATATTGAGCGTGATGTGCAGGTCGAGATTGGAGGCGATGGCTTTATCAATGGCGCGGAGGGTTTGCAGGTTTTGGAAACGCTGTATGGCTTCTTCGCGAAGGCGCGTCGAGCGGACAGCTCCTGCCGCTTGTGAGGCAAAGAGGGAAAGCAGGCGTTCATCATTTTCGGAGAATTTACGTTCCGAATCACCGACTTCATCCACAGAAAGTACGCCGATCAGTTCGCCGCCGTAGAGCATGGGCACTTCCACAACAGCGTGGAAGGGAATTCCTTCATAATGGGGGGAGCGCCCTTCCCATTTGGAATAATCATCCACGCGAATGGGATTCCTGGTGATGGCCACCTTCCCAGCCAGCCCTTCCCCCATCTTCAGGCGGGTGCCAGAAACCATGAAGGGAGCGGTATCGACGATCAATTCCAATTCATTGCTTTCCATCAGATAAATATACATGCCGCTGGAGAAGGCCTTCAGTAGTGTCTTTGCCGTATCCACAATAAATTTCAAGAGGGTATTCAATTCAGTCTGCGCTGAAATAGCCCTGCTGGTCTCAAATAAGGACTCAAATTCCACGGCGCGGCGCGCAGTCTCATCGTACAACCGTGTGCGGTGCAGGGTGGCTCCCGCGATCTCAGCCAGCGAGATCAGGAGTTTCATCTGCTCCGGGGCGATCTGACGGGGAAATTCGACAGAAATATATATGACGCCAACGATTTCAGCCCCTGCGCGAATGGGCAGGCAGGCTCCACCCCAGCCCGGGGGAATCTTGTTGCTGTTGTTTACCTGGGGCAGGGGATCGCTTGAAAAATCGTTGGATATATAAGGCTGTCCTGTGGCAAAGACCATCCCTGCCACTCCTGCGCCCACCTGCACAGGATGATCCTGGATTTCAATAAACCATCCGCGTGACTGTTCAGCCTTCAACTCATGGCGGGATGGATCATACAATAAAATGCTGCCTGCATCCGTTCCAATTGCAGCGAGGGTCTGGTCCAGCAAAATGCTAAAAACTTCTTTAAACGATTGCGCGGTACGAAGGGAGGTGGATACATTGTGCAAAGCCTCCAATTCAAGCAAACGCTGCCGCAGGTCATCCTCCATCTGTCTGCGCTCGGTCACATCCTGAATACTGCCCTTCATGCGGGTAACCTGTCCCCGGTCATCGAGTTCCAACTCGCCCACGCCATGCACCCAGCGCACCGCCCCATCTGACGGGCGGACGATCTTGTATTCCCGGTCGAAGCGTGTCTGCGCCCCGACAATATCTTCATTAAAATAACGGATCATCTCCGCCTGGTGTTCGGGATGGATCAACTTTGTCCAGCCCTCCACCGAACGAACAAAGGATTCGTCTATCCCAAAGATCCCGTCCAACACATCGGAGCTCTTCCACATTCCAATTGAGAAATCCAGCACGTAGCTGCCCAACCCTCCGATCATTTGTGATTCTTTCAGGAATCTTTCACTATCGCGGATCGCTTCCTCTGCCTTGACCCGCTCGGTGACATCCCGCAGCATGCCCTCGTGATAAATAATATTTCCCTGGGCATCATGCACATAATAGCCATGGTCTTCAACCCAGATCTCGGAGCCATCCTTGCGGCGCATCCGATAAACCTCAGTCTCTTGCCGTCCGGTGTCGAGGATATGACTGCCGCGTTCTTCGGGCGCGAAATACAATTCCTGCTTAATATCAATATGCAGCATTTCCTCCTTGGAGGAATAGCCAAACATCTTCACCATGGCGGGGTTGACATCTACGAATCTGCCCTCGTGGGTACTGCGATAGATGCCGTCCATCATGTTATCGAACAGGGAACGATGGCGCTGCTCTGATTCACGCAGGGAGGTTTCAAACTGCTTGTGTTTGGTGATGTTCCGGGCCACCCACAAGGTTCGGTTCTCTCCCAGCGGGGAGATGGTCGCTTCGAACCAGACAGTTTCTCCGTTTAGCAGGAGATCATATTCAATGCGAATGGGTTGTTTCGTATCCACAACCTTTTCCACTGCTGCAACAAATTGCTCTGCCTGTGCAGCTGGAAAAATATCCCGCATGCTTCTTCCAAGCAGTTCCGAGGGTGGTTTGAACAACTGGTCTGGGTTGGTGGGTGCGATCTCACGGTAAACGCCGTCGCGATCAATTACCAGGACAACATCCCGCATGGAGGTGATCAGGGCACGGAATTGTGATTCCGAGGCGTGCAGAGATTCTTCCGCCTGCCTGCTTGTGGTAATGTCCTGAATGATGCTGTAGAGAACCTTCCTCCCATTCATCACGATCGGGCATGAACGCGCTTCGACGATACGAATCTCGCCGCTGGCAAGTTTATGCGGAAAAATAAAAAAATTCTTTTGCTGGCTTATCGCCCGCTGGATTTCCTGCAACACCTGTTCAGGCGGAAGCTGGTTGATCTCCGTGACCTTCATCTGCCTGAGTTGCGCCAGGGGATACCCATAGAATTTTTCAGCCGAGAGGTTTGCATCCACTATCCACCCTGTATCAGGTTCGATCAAAAGCATGACCGTATCATGTTTCCTGAAAATATCAAGAAAGGAATCACTCTCCTGTGTCGCGGGCATGTCAGACATCTACTGTAACCTGTTTCCTTATACCCATTAATAAATCAAAATAAACAAAAAAAGGCCGACAACGTTGAAAGGTGTCGGTCTTTTTAGGACGCGCAGGTTAATCATCGTTCAGTGAAGCAATTGCCCTCAACAAGCCAAAGACCAGCACACCGAGTTTCAATCCCTCGCCGGTGGTGATGGCAGTCTCACGCTCGTTTCGCTCTGCGCGGCGCGCAAGGAGCAGGGCAGCAAATAAGCCCGTGACCGCGCCAATGACGGTTCCGCCAAGAATCACTCTGCTTTTGTTCATGGTTTTATCCTTCCAAGGAATGTTTTTAGGGATTCAAGCCATCCATTCAGGGCAAGGACAGGCTGGACTGCCATATCCGCTCCACGAATGATATATCCGCGCGCCTTGTACACGTAATCCTGCGCAATGCCGGTGTAATAGGGCAAAGCTCCCAGCGCCCGCGCCATTAGGTAGATCAGCCCAATCAGGATGGCGAGGACGATCAATCCGCCGATCAACACGGGGATGATGACCCAGATGGTGGAAATGGCTGCCCAGCGCGCTACGTCGCCGCCCTGGTTGAAGGTGGCAACGCTGACCAGCGCCACGATGCCAACCAAAACAACCGCACTCAGGGCGACTGGCATGATGATCTGTCTATTGCGCTGTTTGCGGTGCCGCTGGTAGGAGTAGTGTTCGGGCGGCGCACTGAGCGAAGCTGTGTCGAAGTGGTGTGGAAGTTTTGCTTTCATCAAATCTATTTTACCATCCCCACTGCAATAAAAAAGTGACAGTCACCTTGAAGGCGACTGTCACTTTAATTCATCACGATTAGCGCCTCAGCGGCAGTCGCTCAAGCCGCCGTACCCATATCTGGGCATACATCCTCGGCGGCGTTTTGCGAGGGAAATCCTGCGCCGGGGATATATGCCCAGATATGGGTACGGCGCAGGGAGCAGGTTACCGATAGTTTTGCGCTGTACCCGGCGGGGAGTGTCAGTCTAT
>JAUXWL010000508.1 GCA_030680155.1 Anaerolineales bacterium | reverse complement strand
TGACGAATTCCACGGGGATGAGGGTGATGAAGCAGCGCAGCTTTGCTGATGCCGAATATGCCGCCAAGCCACGTCAGACGCGGCAGGATCGGTTTTTATCGAAGATTGATGCCGCAACGCCCTGGCCTGCACTGCTTGCGGTCATCGATCCCTTCTACCCGAAGGCGGGCAATGGTCGACCTCCCCTAGGCTGTGAACGCATGCTGCGGATGTACGTTGCCCAGCAATGTCTTGGTTTCTCCGACGAGGGGATCGAGGATGCGATTTACGACTCTGGCGCAATTCGCCGGTTTGTCGGCATTGATCTGGGACGGGAGTCGTCCCCGGATGCCACCACGGTGCTGAAGTTCCGGCGGCTATTGGAAACCCACGGGCTGACGAAGCTGATCTTCGAGACCATCAAGGGACACCTGGCCGAACAGGGACTGCTGATGCGGGAAGGCACCATTGTCGATGCCACCCTGATTGCTGCTTCGCCTTCGACAAAGAACAAAGCAGGCGAGCGAGATCCTGAGATGCATCAATCGAAGAAGGGCAACCAGTGGCACTTCGGCATGAAGGCCCATATCGGCGTAGATGCCGCCTCGGGACTGGTGCACAGCCTCATTGGCACGGCGGGTAACGTGGCTGACATCACCCAAGCCCATGCCCTGCTGCATGGCGAAGAGCGACACGCCCATGGTGATGCGGGCTATCAGGGTGTGGAGAAGCGGGAAGAGTGCAACCCCGAACACACCGTCGCCTGGCAGATCGCGATGCGACCGGGCAAGCGACGCAAACTCCCTGACACCGAAGGCGGACGGCTGCTTCAGCAAACCGAACAACTGAAATCCAGCCTGCGTGCCAAGGTCGAGCACCCATTTCACATCATCAAGAACCTGTTCAGGCACCGGAAGGCTCGCTATCGGGGCTTGTTCAAGAACACCGCCCAGCTTTACAGCCTGTTCGGGCTGGCCAATCTGCTGATTGCCGCCCGACGAATCCCCGAGCCCAGCAGATGAATTGCGTCTGCAGTAAGCAGAATCAGTGGGCAAATATGCGAAAGAGCCCGAATATCGGGAAGAACCGAGCGATTCTCATGCCAAGCCTGCTGAAAACCGCAAAGTCAGCCGACTCTTGGCGCCCAAGTGCGGAGCGGCGCAAAATTCAGACACTTGATCAGTGTTTCC
>JAUXWL010000480.1 GCA_030680155.1 Anaerolineales bacterium | reverse complement strand
AACCAGGGCGGCGAGTTCGGTTGCCTTTTTGTTGACGACGGGCATGGCGCCAGGTAGACCTGTGCATGTAGGGCAGATGTTCGTGTTCGGCTCAGGCGCGGAGCCATAGTCTGCGGAGCAGCTGCAGAACATTTTGGAGTTCGTGAGCAGCTCGCCGTGAATTTCAAGTCCGATGACGGGTTCGTAGGTTAGTTTCATGGTTGGGTGGTCTCGTAGTCGAATAGTTTTGTGGTCGGGTAGTCTTTTGAAGTTAAGGACGAAAGATATTTTCACGATGAAAACGCAAATAGCCTTTATGTTTTTCTTCCACTTGCGATAATTTCAAATTGGGGTCTATACCAAGTTGCAACACTGTGGCTTCGCTTAATTTGTTTGAAATCATGATTTTTCCATCATCTTCAAAACTAATAAGTCCTGAATCAAAGCACGTATCCAGATTAGGTAGAAGTAATAAACCATTGAAAACATCCAACCTTTCTTCATTTGTCGAGTAGCGCCAGGGCTTTATGTGTGACGCTTTGAGTATTTCAAATTGCGAACAACCGCTTACTGAGCAACCTTGCCAATAGCCGATTAGCGATGTTCTAAATTGTCCTTGACCTATACGGCTTTGAATAACAGCTTCTCGTGTTGTCTCTTGAAGTGTTTCGTAAGAATGTTTTAATTTCTCTATTTCTTGAAGAACTGTGAGCTTTTTGTCTTTGCTGATATTCTGAAAAACCTGTGGCAGTGCCTCTGCCAGTTCTGGGCGCAAAATCCAAACAAAGCCATCTTCGCTATCCGTACCTAAAAATGGGACATGCCAGTATCGAATTGTTCCATTCCCTCGATGTGGCGGGTCTATAAAGGGATATTTCTTTAGGATACGTTTTGAGAAGTCAGGAATAATTCTATTGAGCGGAGCATGATGTTTATAGTTAAGCGCAAAAGCAACCTCTCCGCCAGAAGCGCTATACCCATCTGAATTAAAAAGAAAAGACAGAATTTGGATTACTGGCTCGGTGGAAATTTCTTTATCTTGCAAAATCTCTTTCCACAATTCTGTACTGATGTTTACGCTTTCGTTCATTCAGTTGCCTCTTATCTACATCAGAGCGGTGGTTGCTGCTTATGCCAATCGGTCACTTGCTGGTAGGCGTGCGCGACTTGGAACAGGGTTTGCTCATCCAAATGTTTGCCGATGAGTTGCATACCGACGGGCATGTTGTCCGAGAAGCCAGCGGGGAGCGCAATGGCAGGGACGCCAGCGGGGTTGGTGGAGACGACGTAAATATCCGAGAGATACATTTCGAGCGGGTCGCTGGTCTTCTCGCCGAGTTTGAATGCCGTAGTGGGACAGGTCGGGGCGAGGAGAATGTCCACTTTGGAAAAAGCAGTTTCAAAGTCCCGACGAAGAAGCGTGCGCACTTTTTGAGCCTTCAAGTAATACGCGTCGTAATATCCTGCCGAGAGAGCGTACGCCCCGAGCATAATCCTGCGCTTGACTTCATCGCCGAAGCCTTCGTGGCGAGTTTTGAGATAGATGTCGATGACATCCTTCGCGCCATCCGCAACGGAGAGACCGAAGCGCGTGCCGTCCATGCGGGCGAGGTTGGCGCTGGCTTCGGCGAAAAGCAAAAGATAATAAACGGGCAGACCGTATTTGGTGTGGGGGAGCGAGACTTCGTGAATTTCCATGCCGAGTTTTTCAAATTGGCGGATTGATTCTTGCAGCGCGGATTCAACGCCCGCTTCCATGCCTGCCACAAAATATTCTTTCGGGATGCCGAGTTTCATGCCCTTGACGGGCTTGTTGATGTCTTTGGTGTAATTGGGGACTGGTAATTGGTAAGTTGTACTGTCGTGCGGGTCGTGACCCGCAATGGCTTCGAGGACGGTTGCGCAATCGTAAGCGTCGCGAGTCATGGGCCCGATGGAATCAAAGGAGGAAGCGAGAGCGATAAGTCCATAGCGAGAGACACGTCCGTAGGTAGGCTTGATACCTGTGACGTTGCAAAAGCCCGCAGGCATGCGCACGGAGCCGCCTGTGTCTTCGCCAACGGCGAACATTGCGAGGCTGGCGGACATGCTCGCCGCTGCGCCGCCGCTTGAACCACCAGGGACGCGGTCTAAATCCCAAGGATTGTGCGTGTTGAAGAAGGCAGAGTTCTCGCAGGAGGAACCCATGCCGAACTCGTCCATGTTGGTCTTGCCGACGAGGACAGCGCCCGCATCCGCGAGTTTGTTGGTGACGGTGGCGTTGTACTGCGGAACATAGTTTTCGAGAATCTTCGATGAGCAGGTGGTGCGGACTCCGCGCGTGGAGATGCAATCCTTCATCGAGAAGGGGATGCCCGTCAGCGGGGTGACGTTCTCGCCTTTGGCAATGCGCTCATCGGCTTTCTTCGCCTGTTCAAGCGCAAGTTCATCCGTGACAGTGACGTAGGATTTGACTTTCGGGTCAACATCACGGATGCGGTCGAGCATGGCCTGTGTCAACTCGACGCTGGAAAACTTTTTTGTAATTAGTAATTGGTGAGCTTCTTGGATGGTTAAGTCAGTTAGTCTCATAGTTGATTAGTCACATAGTAGTCGGATTTTGGAAATGTCCAAAGACTAACCACTGAGACACGGGGGCACGGAGTTTTTAAATTCTCTGTGCCTCAGTGTCTCCGTGGTTCAAAAATTTTTACTTGTCCCCCAGGTTCTGTTTTTCCATATACTTTCGCGCATCAATCAAAAAATCCCTCGCGTGATTAATCATGTCTGCCACCCCATGTCGTTGTCAATCCCCGTATCTACGCCATAGTCTCCAGAGATGCGCGTATCAAATCCATCCACAAGCCAGCGATGATATTTGGGATCAAGCTTTTTTGTCTTTGCAAAATGCAAACCATACGCGCCAATGACCTGACCATGCTGGCTGAATTCCAATCCCTGTTCACTGAGCAGAGCCTCGGCAATATAAAACATGGCGTAATACGCACGTCCAGCCGAAAACTCTGCCTTACCCATATCCATTAAGCCTTCTGCCGCTTCGATCGCATCCAGGGCTTTATCGAGTAATTTACGGCTATATTCCTTCATGCGGGTTGTCCGTCTCGATGAATATTTTTTATTAAGGGAGTATCGGCAGGCTGTTTCCAATTTGCTTCTGTCATAAAAATGCGGCTGACAAGAAGATCGTATTCCAGACAGATGCTTCCCATTAGTTCGCTTGTTCTCCGCAACTCTGCCCAATAATTCTCGTAATCAGACAGTAAAATCATCACGTCCACATCCGAGCCTGGGCGGTAATCTCCGCGCGCGTATGACCCGTACAAGTAGACGGCTTTCAACTTATCCCCATAAATGCAGACAAGCCCTGCCTTCAACTCTTTCATTAATTTCCTGATGCGAAGCGGTATTTTCGATTTCATACCTTTATTTTACCTTTTATTCATCACCAAGCACGGTCGGGACTTTAACGTAGCCGCGTTCGGATTGCGGAGCATTCTTGAGAAATTCTTCGCGGCTCATGGAAGGCTGGGCAACGTCTTCGCGCAAAACATTTTCGGCGTTGGCGATATCCGAGGCAGGCGGGACGTTCTCCGTGTCCACTTCATTGAGCATGTTGAAGTAGTCAATGATGGACGAGAATTGTCCGCTGAATGTTTGCGCTTCCTCTTCGGAGATTCCGAGACGAACGAGGTAGGCGACGTGCTTGACGGTTTTGGTGTCTATTGTTTGGGTCATAAGTTGTATCCGATTCTAATTTCGATTTAGTCCCATTTCACGGCTTTGTAACTTTGATTTCCAAAGATTTTCCATATGAATAATGTCTTCATAAGTTGAGGCAGTTCCAGCGACCTCTAAAATTGAGATTTGATAATCACTATAGTCTCGACTTTTGAGAGCAATATTGCCTCCATCTCCACTTTTTATATAAGCTTGCCAACGTCCCCAAAAGCCACTTTCACCAGTTGCTGAACCTACATATTGTTCTTTTGTTTTTGGGCATGTCAGTAAATAGACGCCACGTGATGATTGGAGTGTAGTTATCCAATTCCTTGGCAGGCCGTTAATTTTTGAGAGCGGTGATATGAAGTTGAGAAATCCTGGAAAATCAGGTTCTTTGAATTCTTTGCGAATTTCTAATATGCGCTTATCTTGTCGGTCTGTATGTTGTATCCATGCTCGTTCACCATCTCCCCAATCTATGAGAAGTTTTCCGATCAAGTCATTTAGTCTTTGATCTAATATTAGGTCATAAATATGGCAACTACCACCTGAGTCTACACCTTCCATAAACCCTTTTACTTCATACACCCCGACAAATAATGTTTCATTTTTCGGCGTTACAACAAAGGAAATCCAATACTTTGCACGAAGTTTGCCCTCATTTTTTATCGATTGGGTACTTTGATATAAATCAAATGATTGGCGATTGTCACGCCATATTTCATAAGGAATATGCCCCTTTTCCTGATGTCTAAGGAGCCTTATTTCACTTAGGTCAAATTTTTCTGCACTTAGAATTGTGTTCAACATTATAGGCATAGTAATTTACTTTCTATGATGGCGGACAATTGATCGTTGACCATCGTCTATCGTCCGCCGTCCATCGTCTGCACTACTCGAACTTAATATGCAACTCTTTCAACTGCTTTGGTTCCACTTCTGACGGAGCATCCGCCATTACATCGCGCCCATTTTGATTTTTGGGGAAGGCAATCACTTCGCGGATGTTGGGTTCGTCCGCCAAAAGCATAACCAATCTATCAATGCCAGGCGCCATGCCGCCGTGCGGGGGAGCGCCGTACTCGAACGCTTCGAGCATGTGCCCGAACTTCGCTTTGATTTCTTCATCACTCAAGCCAAGCATCTGGAACATTTTCATTTGAATATCGCGGCGATGAATACGAATCGAACCCGAAGCGGTCTCGTACCCATTACACACCATATCATACGCGTCTGATAAAACTGCGCCGGGGTCGGTATCGAACTTCGGCAGGTCGTCCATCTTCGGCATCGTGAACGGGTGATGCTCCGACTCCCACACCTTCGTTTCCTCGTTGAACGCGAAGAACGGGAAGTCCACCACCCATGCGAAAGCCATCATATCTTTATCTGCCAAATCCAATTTATCGCGGAACCACAGGCGCAGCCCGCCCAAAACTTTATTGACAACCGCACGGGCATCGGATGCGAAGACGATCAGATCGCCGACTCCTGCTCCCGTATTTTCTTTCAACGCTGCGAGTTCTTCTTCCTTAACAAACTTTGCCGCGCTTCCTTTCACGCCCTCGGCTGTTACCGCCAAATAGGGCATTCCCTTCGCTCCAAGCGACTTCGCCACTTCTGTGAGCGCATCCACTTCCTTGCGAGACATGTCCGCAGACTTGGGCGCGACGATGCATTTGATGACTCCGCCTGCCTCCAACGCGGACTGGAACACCTTAAACTCACTCTTGGCGAAAATGTCAGAGACATCAACCAACTCCATACCGAAGCGCAGGTCGGGTTTATCTGTCCCATATTTTTCCAAAACTTCTTTGTAAGAGAATTTGGGCCACGGGATCGAAAATAATTTCTTGTGCGGCGCAACTTCGGGGATCATCTTCGTGAACAAATCTTCCACTAAATTCAAAACGTCATCACGATGGACATAGGACATCTCAAGGTCAAGCTGTGTGAACTCAGGCTGACGGTCGCCGCGCAGGTCTTCATCGCGGAAACAACGCGCAATCTGGAAGTACTTGTCCATGCCTGCGACCATCAGCAATTGCTTTAATTGCTGGGGCGACTGGGGTAGGGCGTAGAACTGTCCCGGAAAAATGCGGGAGGGGACGAGGTAGTCGCGCGCGCCTTCGGGAGTCGCTTTGAACATGATCGGCGTTTCGATCTCAATGAAGCCTTGTTCATCGAGATAGTCACGCATGAATTTAATGACCTTGTGGCGCAGAACCATATTTTTCGTCAGGCGTTCGCGGCGCAGGTCTAGGTAGCGGTATTTGAGGCGCGTATTTTCGTCAGGCAGGTCTGCGTCGGTATTGACCATGAATGGGGGAGTCTTCGAAGCGTTGAGCACGGTCACGTTCCTGGCAATGACTTCAATCTCTCCCGTTTCCATTTTGGGATTCGCCATCCCTTCGGGGCGTTTCTGCACCAAACCTTCGATCTGCAAGACCCATTCGTTGCGGACATCCGCAACAAGACTTACCATTTCTTTGGGAAGGTCAGGGTTGATGGTGATCTGCACGATGCCTGCGCGGTCGCGCAAGTCAAAAAACGCCACCCCGCCGTGGTCACGCCGACGATTGACCCAGCCTGCAAGCGTGACGGTCTGCCCCGCGTGACTGGCTTTTAATTCTCCACACATATGAGTTCTGTACATGGTGCGCCTCCGATAGTTTGTCCTCGTCATTGCGAGGAGGGCTTTAGCCCGACGAAGCAATCTCATGATTAATATTGGAGATTGCTTCGGGCGAAGAACAGGAGCGCCCTCGCAATGACGGAGGAATGTAGTGTATATAAAATAAATCGCCCTTCGCGTTTGCGTCGGGCGATTGGTTTTGACTTGCGCTATCCGTCAACCAGCAAAGCTTCGCCCAACGATACAGGGATCATCATTATTATCGTTATTGTTATTATTGGCGAAGTAAGCGCTGTTCAACATCGTGGCGCGGATTATAGCACAGACTTGATTTTGTGATGGTGTTGATTTACCAAAACAAATGTGTCATAATAAACTTTGATACTTTGCGCGTAGTCAATTTGCGGGAGGCATGGATGAAGCTGCAGATCAACGACCTTGAAAATGGCATCCGTATGATCGTCCTAAATGGCAAACTGGACAGTAGTGGAGTATACGCAGTGGAGGTGGATTTTATCCGTCATTGCGTGGGGGAGAATCAACGCATTCTTGTAGACCTTTCCAGTGTTAATTACATCTCCTCGATCGGGATTCCCATGCTGGTGAACACAGCCAAAACGGTAGTGCAGAATGGCGGGAAGCTGGCGTTGTTCCGCCCGCAGAAAAATGTTCTGGATGTTTTGGATTTGGTGGGCGTCTCCAGATTTGTGCCGATCTATTTTGACCTGGCCTCTGCTCGGCTGGCGTATTGATCCCAACCACTTCAAGGTTGATATGATCGCGCTGGGTATAACTTGTTATTAACTGTTGTTACGCAGTAGCGCGAGGTTTATCTCGCGAAATAGGCGACATGAATGTTGCGAAACAGAACAAACTGCGTAAGAGAGCGTTTCTTAAGTCAGACCCTAAAGGTTTTCGCCGCAAAACAGAACCATCATTTGCAAAAAAGCGCCCACAAAACGGCGTTTTCGTAACCGTGGGAAACCTTTAGGGTCTTTGCCTACGAGTTAAGAACCAGTCTC
>JAUXWL010000471.1 GCA_030680155.1 Anaerolineales bacterium | reverse complement strand
TCAGGGAGCTTGCTCCCGCGATTACGGGAGCAAGCTCCCTGACTCCAAAAATACTTTGGAGGAATGTATGACAACAGTGCTTTTGGTAGATGATGAAAAATTGATCCAACGCAGTTTGGAGAAGACTCTGCTGCGTGCAGGCTTTGACGTATTGACTGCATCCGATTGTGCGGCGGGACGGGATGTCTTTTCGCAAAATGCGGATGCAGTGGACATCGCCGTGCTGGATTTAAACATGCCGGGCTTCGACGGTGTGCCGAAAAATGACGCGGGTTTCGACTTGCTCGAAGAATTGAAAAAGCAGAAAGCCGACCTGCCCGTCATTATCCTGACCGCGTACGACGAGGTGAACAAAGCCAAGGATGCCGTCTCGAAAGGCGCGAATGCCTTCTTCGTCAAAGGACGCGAGCAGGGACTGGTGGAACTGGTGCAAAAGATCCTTTCCACAAAAAGCTAACTGCCAACCGCTAATTGCTAACTGCTAATCGCTAACAGCCAACCGCCAAAAAAAGAGGAACTTATGACAAACGATATTCAAAGACATGTGAAATTGATGAAAGCCGCCGCGCGCGCCGCCCGCAACATCACCACGATTCTCGATCCATACGAATTATTCAACCGCACCGTGGACATCATCTGCGATGAATTCGGTTTTTACTACGCGGGTGTCTTTCTCATCGATGAAACGGGACAATATGCCGCCCTCAAAGCGGGACGCGGTGAAGCCGGCAAGGACATGCTCACCGAGGGACACAAGCTCGCCATCGGCGGCAACTCGATGATCGGCGCATCCATTGCCAACAAACAGGGGCGCATTGCGCTGGATGTGGGGGCGGAGGCGGTCTTCTTCGAGAATCCGCATCTCCCGAAGACCCGCTCCGAGATGGCGCTTCCGCTCATCGTCGCGGATGAAGCGATTGGCGCGCTTACGGTTCAATCCATTGAAGAGGCGGCCTTCCACGAGGAAGACATCGCCGCCCTGCAAACCATGGCAGACCAACTGGCGGTTGCCATTCAAAACTCCAAATTGCACAGACAGGCAGAACGCCGTTCCCGCTTGTTGAAAGCCGCCAACCGCGTGGGCAGGGAGGTCACGTCCATTCTTGATCTTGAAAAACTGCTTCCGCAAACGGTCAATATCATTTGTGAGGCCTACGGTTTGTATTATGCAGGTGTGTTCCTGCTCGATGAAAACGGCGAACATGCCGTACTCCGCTCCGGTTATGGCAAGGCAGGCAAGGCAATGGTCGCCGAGGGACACAAGCTCAAGGTCGGCACAGACTCGATGATCGGCGCATGTATCGCCATGGGCGAAGCGCGCATCGCGCTCGATGTGGGTGAGGAACGTGTGCATTTCAAGAATCCGCACCTGCCGCACACCCGTTCCGAAATGGCGCTGCCTCTCATCTACGTCGGCAGGACGCTGGGCGCGGTCACCATTCAATCCTCCGAGGAACGCGCCTTCAGCGATGACGACATCACCACACTGTTGACCATGGCGGAACATCTTGCCGTTGCAATCAACAATGCAAATCTGATTGATGAACTCAAGGAAGCGCACAACGAAATTCTGCGCAATAAAGTCTTTGAAGCGCTGACCACCGCCTCCACCGAAGCCATTCACTGGATCGGCAACAAGACGCTGCCCATCTCGCTGACGGTTGCCCGCCTGCGCGAAGAGATCGCCGACGGAAAAGTTGACCTCGAATCGCTCAAGGAAGACCTGGATATGATCTCCGAAAGCGCGGCGCAAATTATTCAGGTGAAGGAACAACTCATCGGCGCGGTGCGCGAGATGAAACCACGCTCCATCCTCTTTGCAGACGTGCTTCACACTGCCGCCATGCAGCGCGGCATTCCGCAAGATACATTGATGGCGAAGATCGACCCCGCCGCCGCATACGTCATCGCGGATAGCACCCAGCTTACCCGCGCCATCGGTAATATTTTGCAGAACGCTGTCGAAGCGGGCGCGAAGTCGGTCAAGGTAAGCGTGCGTCCCACCGAGGAGCGCGGCGTTCTTGAAATTGATATTGAAGACGATGGTGTGGGCATGAGCGAAGAAACCATGCGCAAAGCCTGGTCGCCATTTTTCACCACGCGCGGCGTCGCCCATCATGGCTTGGGCTTGCCGGCAGCGATGCACGTTGTATCGCAATCGCAGGGACGCATTGCCCTTGTCAGTGAAGAGGGCAATGGAACCACTGTCGCCTTGTTCATGCCGCAGGGTCACGCCAGCAAGTCCGAGGTCGAAGCGGGAAGCGTGAAGAATATCCTGCTGATCGACGACAACGATGACTGGTCAAATCTGCTTGTGGAACTGCTCAAGGGCGCGAAGGTCAAGTTGACGCAGTCCACGGACTTGAAAAAGATTCCATCCACCGACTTGATCCTTGTGGATGAAAACATCGCCTCGCTTCCCCTGACCGATGTGCTGGCTGCCCTCTCCAAAGCTGGACTCGCCCCGAAGACGA
>JAUXWL010000475.1 GCA_030680155.1 Anaerolineales bacterium | reverse complement strand
TGTAGGTACCCGTCGAAAAACGGCGGGGAAAATAGGAACTTCATCCATTTTACACCACTCATGTTTTGTAAGAAAGTAATTTAAGGGATTGTCATTAAAAAATAAATCTGCATAGACCAATTCGAGGAGAAGAATCATGTCTGAAACCACGACCAAACGCTATCACCCTGTCCATGTTGTCATTCATTGGCTGATGGCCCTGCTTGTCTTCCTGATGCTTGGCGTTGGCAAGGGTGTGATGCCGGGCGTCTCACCGGAAGACCCGCAGAAGGTGGGGATCCTTCAATCCCATGCCTATATCGGCGGCGCGATTGCCGTCCTGCTCGTTGCCCGGCTCGTTTTGAGGTACACCACCAGGCGCCCCGCGCCCGCGGATGCCGGCAGCGCCTTCCTGAATTTTTTGGGAAAAGCGGTCCATCTGCTTTTGTACCTGATGTTGATCGGCATGGCGGTCAGCGGGTTTGGGATGTTCCAGCAGGCAAACCTGTCCGCGGTGTTCAGCGGAGCGCAGCCCTATCCGTCCAATTTCTTTGATTTCCTGCCGCGCATAGGACACGGGCTGACCTCCTGGCTGCTGCTGGCTCTGATCGCGCTCCACGTCGGGGCTGCATTGTTCCACCAGTTCATCCGCAAGGACAACCTGCTGGCGCGTATGTGGTTTGGCAAATAAGATTTCATAAAACATCCTGGCGCTCCTGGTAAAGAGTGTGCAGGCAGCAATGCGTGGCGTCTTCAAAGACGCGAAAATCTTAACGCGAATTTTCCGAATGCAGGGAATAAGGCAAAAAATTCGCGGTACTCGCCCAGTTGGCATACGTTGAACAGAGTCCCCTTTGGGGATTGCCAATCCGACGTACAAACTTTTAGCACACCCTTTGGGTGGAATACAACCCCTATTTCCGACTTCGCGCTGTACTATTAGATACCCTTTGGCAGAAACGTCCGCCCTGCCTCGGTCATCTTGCCTTCTTCGATCATCCTGTGCGCGCGTTCGATATTCGTATCCGTCCAATTCGATTTTTGTCTGCGCGGTGTGAAGCGTTTGGCGTAGCGTTGATCGTCCATCCCTTTTTCGAAACCGTCGATCCAGCCAAAGCAAATGGCTTCCTCCACCGCATCCGCGTACGGGATGGACGGCTTTTGGGTGAATTTCTTGTACTGGATCAACCAGATCTCTTTGCAGGTCTTGTGATTCTTTTCCAGCCACTCGCGGAATTCCTCACGGGTGGTCACGTAAATTGTTTCGCCGATTTCCATCTTAGATTCTCCATATCATTGCAAAGGCGGCCTTGTTCTGCCCTGGCGCCGCCCGCCAGGGCAGGTGTGCCTGAAGCAATCTCCAATTCAATCAGAAGATTGCTTTATCGGAAAAAACGCCCTCCGCGCAATGACATAATAAAACGCCTCTCACAAAGAGCGGCGACACGCACATGCATATCATCTCTCACCTCCCAGAGTCGGGCAACATGATGTCGCCCCTACACTGCCGAAATTGGCGCCGTAATTAGTCGCGTGGTCTCGCAGCCGCCTGATCTTTTGGTCGTTTGACTATGAGACCATTTGACTAACAGACTACTAGACTAACATCGATTGCCAAGGCGCCAAAGGGTCGGTCCCTCAGCCTTTCTGGATGTGTTCAGTTATCCGCGTTTTGTATCACGCGGACAGATGAATGTCAAATAAAAAACAGTACTTGACTCACCCTGCTTTAACAATTACACTCACGATTAAGTTTTTCCTTATCTTAAAGATGAAAACCATTACCCCCATCAACTCCTTCGACAAGATCAAACTGCTGGCAGACTCCCGCCGCATGGACATTCTGCGCCTGTTGATGGCTTCCCCCGCCACACTCACGCATCTCGCGCGGACTTTGAAGCAGTCTCCTGCATGGGTGCGGCATCATATCCTGACGCTTGAATCTGCAAACCTCATCGAAGTCAGCGAGATCCGCCGCACAGGCAAGGTGACGGAAAAATACTATCGCGCCAAAGCCGATGCACTGCTCCTGCAGGAGATCGTCCTGCCCAAGAGCAAAAAGCCATCGGTCATTTTTTCAGGCAGCCACGACCTTGCTCTTGAAGGCATCGCCGAGCATCTTGCAAAACATGTCACCCTGCTCAGCCTGCCTGTCGGCTCGCTGGATGGACTGGTCAACCTACGGCAGGGACTGTGCCAGGTCAGCGGCTCGCATCTGCTGGATGAAAACGGCGAATATAATATTCCCTTTGTAAAGCATTTATTCCCAGATCGAAATATAGAGATCATCACCCTTGCCCATCGCACACAGGGACTCATACTTGCTTCGGGCAATCCCAAGTCCATTAATAAGATCGCAGACATTGCGCGCGAGAATGTCAAGTTCGTTAATCGCAATTCGGGCTCCGGCACGCGCTTGTGGCTGGATGCGGAATTGCGCAGGCAAAACATCCCCTCAGAAAAAATAAACGGCTACGAAAAAGTTGTCAAAACCCACAGCGAAGCCGCATCCCTGATCGAAACCGGCAAAGCGGATGTCTCGCTCGGCTTGCAAGCCGCGGCGCGCCAGCACGGTTTGGGTTTCATCCCACTCTTCGAAGAACGCTACGACCTCGTCCTGCCGCGCGAAGAAGAAAAGCTATTGAATCCATTGCTCGACTACATCCAAACCACAGACTTCCGCACCGCGCTCAGCGCCCTCGGCGGCTACAATCC
>JAUXWL010000459.1 GCA_030680155.1 Anaerolineales bacterium | reverse complement strand
TTCGGAGATGCACATAGCAGACAGCGCATGTAATGCCGCAGGGCGCCAGCATGTTAACCTGAATGGGCTGCATTTTCATATTTTAAATTCCTGAAGATGATACCTTGATAACCGGATGTCTCAACACCGTCTTCATTTTATCAGGCGACACCTTGCGCGGGTCGCTGATATAGATCTCGTGGTGCTTACCGTTTGGGCCGACATTGTCTTTCAAACCATTCTCCGCCATGAATTCTTTCATGCGTTCGATGGTGTCAGGTTCGGTTGCGTATGGTCCGATGTGCATGGTCTGCACGCACAAACCTTCTTCAAAATAGGCCAGCCGTGCTTTGTTGAGCATTTCACTGTCCCCTTTCTTCTTGCGGACCTGCTCGCGCGCCTCCTCGAAAATTTCAGGCGTGACAATATCGGGCTGCATAATCATCAGCGTGTAAAACCAATTGTCTTTTACGGTAATGTCGAAGAAGCCGTCTTCCACCCACCACAATCCCTCCAGCGCCATCACGGGATAATCAATCGGGTCTGTCTTGCGTTTCTTGAACATAAATTTGAGCGTGTACGAAAGGCTGTACAGTGCCTGCGTCGCTTCAGCAAAGGATGGCGATTTGCCAGGCTCGGAGCCTTTTTCAATTGCTCCATCGATCATGGCGAATTGCAGGTTCGGCACTTGCACCGCCTCGATCTTTTTTGCTGACGGCTGATACAAGTGTTTGAATTGTTTTTTCAGGTCAAGAGTTTTCATGATTCTCCTTTGTGAATGACATCTTTTCCATATTTCTCTTGAAGTTGATCCACAACCTCCTGCAACTTGCGGGACTTCTCGCTTCCCACGTCCCATAAGCTGAGTTGCCGCACCGGAGCACCGATTCCGCTGACACCGACTCCGATCAGGCGGACGGGTTGATTCGGCTTGCGGACGGCTTTCATCAATTTGACGGCGCTGCGGTAAATCTCGTCTTCGTTGTCGGTGGAGGTGGGCAGGGTGACTTGCCTGGTGATGGTGGTGAAGTCGCTCCAGCGTATCTTCAGTTTGACGGTTTTCCCCGCGAGATCGCTTTTGCGAAGCTGACGCGCCACGTCCCTTGCCTGCTCATGCAATGTTTTTTCAAGCGTCTTTTCATCGCGCACATCCACGTTGAAGGTGGTTTCCTGGCTGACGGATTTGGTCTCATATTCTGTGACAATGGGGCGGTTATCAATGCCCTGTGCATGACGCCACAAATCGCGTCCGTTTTCGCCGAAGAGATTGGCGAGTTCTTTTTCAGGCCAGTTGGCAATGTCGCCGATGGTGTGGATGCCAAGCTCGGTCAATCTGGCGGAGGTCTTTGGTCCCACGCCCCAGAGCATGTCCGCGGGCAGGGGGGCGAGGAATTTCGCTTCTTCTCCCGCAGGGACGATGGTTAGACCGAATGGAGGCTCGTTTTTCTTTTTGTTCGATTTTTTCCCTACCTCGGTGGCGATCTTTGCCACAAGTTTATTGGACGCGATGCCAATGCTCGAGGGTAGGTCCAGCTCGGTGCGGATGGCAGTTTGCAGGTCCAGTGCGAGGCGCTGCGGTGAGTGGGATATTTCCGAGATGTCGAGAAAGGCTTCGTCGATGGAAATCTGTTCCACGTGCGGGGTCAAGTTCCGCAGTTTTTCCATCACGCGTTCGGAATATTCGCGATAGAGATTGTGCCGTCCAGGGACAATGATGAGGTCTTTGCACAACCGCACCGCGCGGGACATGGGCATGGCGCTGCGGATGCCAAGCGCGCGTGCAGCGTATGAGCACGATGCAACCACGCCGCGTTCGTCGGGTTTTCCGCCAACGGCGAAAGGTTTTCCGCGCAGGCTGGGGTTTTGAGTTTCCTCCACCGAGCAGAAGAAGGCGTCCAGGTCGAGATGCAGAATGGTGCGTGGCATGACTGTAATTATAGTGCAACGATTTGTATCTTCTCAAAAAACAGGGGCGGAGGCCCTAAAGGTTTCCCTCGCTGGCCAAATTATCTTGTCGAACAGCGTATTTTGCCAGCAAAGTACCCAATCTGACAGAAAAACCTTTAGGGTCTGGGAGTTCACC
>JAUXWL010000448.1 GCA_030680155.1 Anaerolineales bacterium | reverse complement strand
GGCACGACTCGGTCGCAGCCAGCATCGAGGAAACGGGTTCGACCTGCAGCAACAAGGCCGCTCTGCAATAAAAAACCCGCCTTCAAAACGGCGGGCGGAAAGGTGTTCGCGCTTGACCTACAGTCGGCTAATGGGTGACCCTATTTATTCCCCATTCCCGGGTGGGATTCAGCCAGATACTGCAGGACGAAACCAACCGGAGCGCGATCACGTTCCTGCTGGCGGCGCTGCGGTATTATAAGATGTTGGGGATGTGTGTCACAGGTGTCATGACGGATAACGGCTCGGCGTACCGCTCGAAGAAATTCGTCAAGCTGTTGCGTCGGCTGAAGATCAAACATTTGCGCACCCGCCCGTATACGCCGCGCACCAATGGCAAGGCGGAACGCCTCATCCAGACGCTGCTGCGAGAATGGGCATAGCCTACGCCTACGCCTACCCCAACTCAGATGCCAGAACGGCTGAGTTGCCGTTCTGGATTCAGTATTACAATTTCCACCGCCCTCATTCGGCCACCGATAACCAACCTCCGGCTACCCGACTCGGCTTAATGCTGAACAACGTGGTGAGAAACTACATGCCCCCCCATCCCCATAGGTTGATCTACGGTCATGGGGGCAAAATCTCGCGCATTTGCGCTACAACGAACGTCCTCGACCAGTTTGGTGTCTACAAGATAGACAGCGCGCGCAGCGTCAGGATTTGCTTTGATCGATTCGATCGCGCTGAGCAGGGCTGCCTTTACAGATTCTTGAGTCATAATCTATTCTCCTTTTGAAGTATTTTGGATAACAGCCCAAAATGGCATCAAGTTGATAGTAGACCCAGATACCTATCCAATATCTGAATATTTAGTTTCGACTATTTACCGATTGTCCCGTCCACATAGGGCCTGTAGGCCTTGATGTAGAAGTCAGCGTCGCGGTAGTTATCTTGAACCGATGCGCGGCTCTTCATTGCGGCCAGCCATCGGTTCAGGTTGTTGTGTTCTTGCGGCATTTCGAAAGCGCGATACTCCGCCAATACAAGCGCCTGCTCAAAGAACGGGTAATAGGTGAGATCGACCAAAGTAAGTTCCTCGCCGAGCCAATAGGGACCCGGCGATGTCTTTGCCAGCCCCTCTTCAATGTCTCTCAGGCTATCGCGCAGCGCCTCTCGGATACTTTCGTGCTTACTCTCGTCCAATTCAAAGACTAAGCCGCAGAAATTTGGTTGAAACGCATTATTGCAGTTTTGGATCCAAATACGGGCATGAGCCCGCGAAATGGGATTTATTGGCAGCAAAGGCCGGTCCGGATACGCATCTTCCAGGAATTCATTGATGACCGTACTTTCCCAGATAACCTGATCACCCTGTTTTAGAAGAGGTGCGCGGCCCGTGGGCGATATCTCGTAATACCAAGCGGGAATGTTTTCCAGATCGACCGAAATCAGTTCGTGCGGTATGGCCTTTTCATGCAAGGCTAATCGGACACGGTGAGCGAATGGACAAACGTCGGCACTGTAAAACTGTAGCTTGTTCACAAGATGTCTCCTTGGTGATACGACGCAATGCCGGAAGTCAAATTTCCGCCACTTTACCGCTTTCGCGTGCCTCGACCACGACCGCAACGGGCACCGCTCTTTGAATGATATCCAGCACGGGTGAAGTGCGTTTAACATAGTCTGTCAGCGCATCAATTTTAGCCTGGGGCGCGTCACTATTGATGCGACATGTGACCCGGATATTCGAATAGCCCGGTGATACCTGATCAGATAGCCCGAGAAAACCTCGAAGATCGATGTCACCTTCCAATTCAAAGGAAAGTCCATCGAGTTTGATCCCCTGTGCTGCGGCATTGTATGCGAAACCCACGCTAAGACAGGACGCAAGCGCAGACAGAACAGCCTCCACTGCATTCGGCCCTTTGTTAGTGCCCAAGAGGACGGGTGGCTCGTCGCCGTCAACGATAAAAGGTTCTGTGCGAGAGGTGTCCTCCTGGCCCGCTCCATAGAAGCTCTGGATCGTAGTACGAGAGCATCCACCTTCTAACCAGTCGGTTGCCGAACGGAATTTGAAGTTGGCCAACGAAGGATTAGCCCTGATTGCTTCCACAGTGGAGATTAGTTGATCTACATTGACGCCGTTGATAGTACTCATGATCCTTTTCTCCTTGTCCAGAAAAAATAAGTTATTCTAATATTCGTTAGAATACTAGAATTCTAGGCTTGATTACGAGCGCATGTCAAGCGAAATCGGCAATCAAAAACCAGCTGAGTTTGGGGTCCAGAATATTGTTTATACGGAGTTTCGTTTATTGGGGGGATTCTAATTCCAACCGCACCACTGCTTAAGTATTGAGCGGACATGAAGAGCGGGTCTGGTAGGGTGCCAGTGCCAGACAGCCCGAACGAGAAGATGCCCTGATCCACCATTCGGACCGAGGGTCACAGTACGTCTCGATCCGCTACAGCGAGCGCCTGGCCGAGGCTGGGATTGAACCATCTGTGGGCAGCAAGGGCGACAGCTACGACAACGCCCTGGCCGAGACCATCAACGGGCTGTACAAGGCCGAGCTGATTCACCGCCGCGCGCCGTGGAAGACCAGGGAATCGGTGGAACTGGCGACCCTGGAATGGGTATCCTGGTTCAACCACCACCGGCTGATGGAACCCCTCGGCTATATCCCGCCCGCTAAAGCTGAGGCAAACTACTACCGGCAACAAGCCAGTCAGGCCACCATTCCAGCCTGACTTAAACCAACCAGCCTCCACGAAACCCGGGGCGGTTCAGTGATCAAATTCCGCTGCAGTTCGGCCGTTACGGCTTTAGTCCAGTCTTTCCGGTTCGCCATGTTTTGTGTGCGTCTCAAAAAACGCTAAGTAATCGGCGCGCCGCTTTCGGAGCCATCAGGTAGACCACTGGTTTAGAAGGCTTTATGGACAACGCTGAATTCCTCGGCCATGAATGAGCCGGAAATAACTAAGGTTGATCGCCCAAGATAACAGGGGTCACCCATTAGCCGACTGTAGGTCAAGCGCGAACACCTTTCCGCCCGCCGTTTTGAAGGCGGGTTTTTTATTGCAGAGCGGCCTTGTTGCTGCAGGTCGAACCCGTTTCCTCGATGCTGGCTGCGACCGAGTCGTGCC
>JAUXWL010000444.1 GCA_030680155.1 Anaerolineales bacterium | reverse complement strand
ATGTTGAACGAAGGATACCATAAAACCGTTACGTTATAATTTCATCATGACCCGCATTTGCATCACGCCGTTCGTACAGGGGACGGGCGGCATGGCATCCTTCCGTTTGAAATTCGAGCAGGGATTACTATCCCGCGGCATAGATGTGACCTATAACATGGATGCGGACTTTGACGCATTGCTCGTCATCGCAGGCACGCGCTTCCTGCCCCGCCTCAGCAGGGTGCGCCGACGGGGCATTCGCGTCGTCCAAAGATTGGACGGGGTCAACTGGGTGCAGCGCGTGAGATGGTCGGGCGTGAAGTACACCGTCCGCGCTGAGTATGGAAATTTCATGCTCTCCCTCATCCGCAAGCGCTTCGCGGACAGGGTGATTTATCAAAGCCAATTCATCCGCAAATGGTGGGAGGATTGGTACGGAATTGCCAAAGCGCCCGCCACCGTCATCATCAACGGCGTGGATCTGCAAACCTACACCCCTGAAGGCGAACATGAACGTCCAACAGACAAATTCCGCATGTTACTGCTCGAAGGCAGTCTTGCGCGTGGATTGAACTCAGGCTTGTTCCATGCGGTGAGTGTGGCGGAGAAACTGTCCGCGAAGTACCCAATGGAAGTGGTTGTCGCTGGAACAGTGGATGAAGCCACGCAACAAAAAATTTCCGCTCAAGCCGCCGTCCTCGGCGGCGGGAACACTGGGGGGAGCGGTTTATCTGTGAAGTTCCTCGGCACCGTTCCGCGTGGCGAGATTCCCAAACTGGCGCGTTCTTCACACCTGATGTACTGCGCGGAGGTCAACCCACCCTGCCCGAATTCGGTCATTGAAGCGCTGGCGTGCGGGTTGCCCGTCATCGGTTTTGACAGCGGCGCGCTCAAGGAATTGGTAACCGACGACGCGGGTGTTATTGTTCCGTATGGCGCGAACCCGTGGAAGTTGGAAACGCCCGATATGGACGCGTTAGCGGCTCAGGCGGGGGAAGCGCTGGAGAAACAGAATCAGTTTCGGGCGGCGGCGCGGAGGCGGGCGGAGTCCGCTTTGGGTCTCGATAAAATGGTCGATTCGTATCTCAAGGTTTTGTTGGACGATGGACAATGAATTTCAAAGGAAAACTCGGTGTGCAACAACGAGTCTTGCCATCGTATCGCGTTCCGTTTTTTGATTTGCTGGCAAGTCAGTGCGAAGGCGGGATGAGTTTGTTCG
>JAUXWL010000443.1 GCA_030680155.1 Anaerolineales bacterium | reverse complement strand
ATGTTGAACGAAGGATACCATAAAACCGTTACGTTATAATTTCATCATGACCCGCATTTGCATCACGCCGTTCGTACAGGGGACGGGCGGCATGGCATCCTTCCGTTTGAAATTCGAGCAGGGATTACTATCCCGCGGCATTGACGTGACCCATGACCTGGACTCCAACTTCGACGCTCTCCTCGTCATCGCAGGCACGCGCTTCCTGCCCCGCCTCAGCAGGGTGCGCCGACGGGGCATTCGTGTTGTCCAAAGATTGGACGGTATCAATTGGGTGCAGCGCGTGAAATGGTCGGGTGCGAAGTACACCATCCGCGCTGAGTATGGGAATTTCATGCTATCCCTCATCCGCAAGCGTTTTGCGGATAGAGTTATCTATCAGAGTCAATTCATCCGCAAATGGTGGGAGGATTGGTACGGTGTGGCAGATGCTCCTGCCAGTGTCATCGTCAATGGTGTGGATTTGCAAACATACACCCCTGAAGGCGCGCACGAACGTCCAACAGACAAATTCCGCATGTTGTTGCTCGAAGGCAGCCTCGCCCGCGGACTGAACAGCGGCTTATTCCATGCGGTCAGCGTGGCAGAGAAACTGTCCACGAAATATCCGATGGAAGTTGTTGTGGCTGGGACAGTGGATGAAGCCACTCAACGTGCATTACAAAGCAACGTGCTTGTGAAATTTTTAGGGACCGTCCCGCGCGAGAATATTCCGCAGTTGGCGCGTTCCTCGCACCTGATGTACTGCGCGGAAGTCAACCCTCCTTGCCCGAATTCGGTCATCGAAGCGCTGGCGTGCGGATTGCCCGTCATCGGTTTTGACAGCGGCGCGCTCAAAGAACTAGTGACTGACGATGCGGGAGTCATCGTCCCGTATGGTTCGAATCCGTGGAAGTTGGAAACACCTGATGTGGACACGCTGGCGGCATCCGCGGGGGAAGTGCTGGAGAAACAGGATCAGTTTCGAGCGGCGGCGCGGAGGCGGGCGGAATCCGCTTTGGGTCTCGATCAAATGGTCGAGTCGTATCTCAAGGTTTTGTTGGACGATGGACAATGAATTTCAAAGGAAAACTCGGTGTGCAACAACGAGTCTTGCCATCGTATCGCGTTCCGTTTTTTGATTTGCTGGCAAGTCAGTGCGAAGGCGGGATGAGTTTGTTCG
>JAUXWL010000434.1 GCA_030680155.1 Anaerolineales bacterium | reverse complement strand
TTCTTCCGGCGCATTGTCGATCTGGTCGTATGCCTTGAATTCCGCATTGCCGCCCAGCCCCGCCACCTTGGTGATCGCCGCTGTCAGCGTGGTCTTGCCGTGGTCGATGTGACCCATCGTCCCCACGTTCAGATGCGGCTTACTTCTGTTAAATTTTTCCTTCGCCATTTTCCGATCTCCTTATTGTGTGTACAAGAATGCTTTTCAGCAACTGAGCCCTCAATGAGATTTGAACCCATGACCTCACCCTTACCAAGGGTGTGCTCTGCCAACTGAGCTATGAGGGCTTGTCGTGCTGTTCCCCATGCGGGGAGCGCCGGAATTGCTGGCGCAGGTGGGCAGTGAAGGATTCGAACCTCCGAAGTCGTTTGACAACTGATTTACAGTCAGTCCCCTTTGGCCACTTGGGTAACTGCCCATGATAAATTTTTCCGATCACCGACGTTTCGCTTCATTCGGCAACCCTGAGCCGACGACGAGAATTGAACTCGTAACCGCCCGCTTACAAGGCGGGTGCTCTGCCGATTGAGCTACGTCGGCGAGGAATTAAGCAGGGAGATTATACCAAAACAACTGACATCGTCAAGCCAAATCGCATAGCAATACATTTAAACATGAAAAACTGCCGCAGCACTTGACATTCCATATCGAATGATATATACTTAGAACAAGTGTTCTACTATGGATAAAACAAACCGATTTTCCATGATGCTTGAAGCATTGACCGAACTTGTTCAGGAGGAAGCGGCGCTTCCTGCCACACCTGAGCCTGCTCTGCCTACCCTGACCGCACTCCTCGCTGACATCTCTCCCCTGCCCCGCGAGGCGCTCTTTCTCGGCTACGCAGAGGACAGTTTGCCGGTCCTGCTCAATCTGCATGACCCCGTACCCGGGCCCATCCTCATCGGGGGTGACAAATCCAGCGGCAAGACAGCGCTCCTGCAAGTCATCGCCCGTGCCGCAGATTTGATCCATACCCCTGATGAAGTGCAATACGGCGTCGTCACACCGCGTCCCGATGAATGGAAGAATTTTCCTAGCAGGCGGGAAAACGCAGGTATCTATTTCACGCAAGACAATAATACCCCCGAACTTCTACAATCCCTGGTGACCTGGGCGCACAATAATAAAGGCGAAGAACAATCTGTACTGCTATTGATCGATGACCTGGAAGCCATTACCAAACTCGATGAACGCTCTCAACAAAACCTGCGTTGGCTGCTCTTGCGCGGATCCAGCCGCCGAGTTTGGGTATTTGTCACATTGAATGCCAGCCGCGCCAGGCATCTGACTGAATGGCTCGGATTGTTCCGCACACGCCTATTTGGTTATGTGGAAAATGCAGAAGACGCCCGCCTTCTAACTGGAAATCATACACTCGACCACCTGGCCGCGGGCGCACAATTCGCTTTACGCGAAGGAAACAAACTGCTTCGCTTTTGGGTTCCGTCCATTGATTGAGAAAGGAAACCGCCATGCACACTGGAATGTTATGGTTTGACAATGACCCGCGCACAACCTTGAGCGTGAAGATCCAAAAGGCAATCGAATACTACAGCAAAAAATTCGGGCGCATCCCCAACCTGTGCCTTGTCCACCCCAGCATGATTGAAACGGGAAAGGGGCAGATGGAACTTGGGAAACTCGTCATTCGCCCATATCGTCCCATCACACCCGGTCATTTTTGGATCGGTGTGGAAGACCAGAAGTAGGTAGAGATATAGTCCTTCGCCATACTATATCTCCTTGCGAGCCTCCCGCGTTACTGGCAACGTGGGAGGTGTTTTTTTATTCCCCCCCCACCACCACCACAAACGCAATCGCCTGACTCTGTGTGTGACTTAAACTGAGCGACCAATTTGTCAGCCCCAATCGTTTCGCCAGCTTCTCCCCCTCTCCATGTAAAACCAAATACGGCGCTTTCATTTCATCCGAGCAGACTTCGATATCCAGCCAGCCGACATCGCCAATGCCGCAGCCCAAGGCCTTGGCTGCAGCTTCCTTCGCGGCAAACCGCGCGGCAAGCGATGACATGCGTCCGCCGCAATCACGTTGTTCCGCATCCGTAAAGACTCGCGCGAGAAAGCGTTCGCCATGCCGTTCGACGGCTTCACGGATACGGTCAACTTCGATCAAGTCAACGCCATTTCGCAGGATCATATAATCGCCAAAAAATTTACGGACCTGAAGTTGCGATCACCAGACGGTCCGGGTCAATATACTTCTGCGCCACTTCAAGAACATCCGCGCGTTTGACAGTGCGGATCATCCCTTCGTATCGTTGGTAATAATCCATGCCGAGGTCATAGCGGTGGATATTCAGCAATGCGCTGACCACGCCGCCGTTCGATTCCAATGAAAGCGGCAGGCGTCCGATGTAATTCGCCTGGCTGTCGGCAAGTTCATCCTTTGTCACACCATGCTTTACAAAACGGCGCAATTCATTCTCGATCAACCCCAAGGCCTTCTTCAAATTGGACGGGTTCACGCCGGCGATCACTTCCCAACTGCCAGGCCCGATGCCTGTATTCAACGACGAATATGCATAGTACGCCAGCCCTGATCTCTCGCGCACCACATCCCCGATGCGCCCCATCATGCCAAATTGACCAAGCACCGAATTCCCCAAAGACGCCGCCATATAGTCGGGGTCTTTTCGTTTGGGAGCGAGCACGCCAACCACAAGATCGGATTGGGATTTGCCCGCTATCGGGTGGTGACGTTTCATCGCTTTGCGAACAGGCTTGAGCGGAGGAAGAAGCGGCGCTTCCATCTGACCTGGGACCTGCCAGCCACCCAGGGCACGTTCCACCGCCTCGACCGCTTTCTTCGGGTGGATTCCGCCCACGATGGCAATGACCAAACCGCGAGGTCCAAAATGGAGGCGATGGAATTTTTCCATATCCTTGCGGGTGATGGCGCGGATCGTTTCGACTGTTCCGTCGCTGGGTCGGCTGTAGGGATGATCGCCGTAGAGCATTTTTTCGAAAAGCATATCTGCCATGTCGGCGGTATCCTGCGCGCGCAGGGCAAGCCCCGTAAGCAATTGCGCACGCAAGCGTTCGATCTCGTCTTTGGGGAAGGTCGGCGTTTGCAGAGATTCGGCAAGCAGTTTGAGCAGCAGCGGCAGGTCTTCGACCAGCGCCCGCCCGCCAAAACTGGCATTGTGGACGCCCGAGTCAAAGCCCAAGCTTGCGCCAGTGGATTCGAGTTCGTTATAAATGGCATCAAAACTTCGGCGTTGTGTGCCGCGCATCAATGAAGAAGCGACAAAATCTGCAAGCCCGAGTTTTTCCTTGCCCTCGAAGATCGCCCCGGCAGGGAGATACCCGCCCATCGAAACGGATGGACTGTTGAAGTTCGAACGCGCAAGGACAGTGATGCCGTTTGATAGTTTGACTTGCAGCACATCTTCCGGGCTGGGCAGGGATGACTTTACGGGTTTGGTCGTTGTCTTTGCCATGTTATACCCCCTTCCCTTGCGGGAGATATGTGCCGATCACGCGATTGGAATGTTGGAAATATTTCTGCGCCACGCGCTGGACATCCCGTGGTGTGACCCTGGCAAGTTTATCGAGATAGGTAGTGTACCAACTGTAATCGGCGAAGATGGAGGTGTAGCCCATCCAGAAGGCTTGATGGGTGATGTTCTCGCTGCCATAGGCGAAGACGGCGCGCGCCTGTTTGACGGCGCGGGCGATATCCCTGGCAGGAACTGGCTTCTCCTGTAATTTGCGGATTTCCGCATCCAGAACGGCGAGAGCATCCTCGGGTTTTCGCTCTGGGTGATGGGTGAGGGTGATGCGATAGAGATACGGGTCCATAGTGGATTCGCCCCCGCCGGAGGCATCCACTGTAAGACCACCATCCACGAGAGCGCGGTAGAGGCGGGAGGTTTTGTTGGAAAGTCCGTTGGCGCCGTTTAGCAGGCTATCCAATACTTGTAATGGAAAATAATCAGGGTGGGTGGCGTTGGGGAAGTGATAGGCGATCTGCGTGAAGGTGGTTTCACCGGGACCTTCGAGTGTGAGCCTGATCTCGCCTTTTTGTTCCGGTTCGGGACGCGCAAGGCGGGCAGGGACTTTCCCCTTGGGGATCGACTCGAACAATTCCTTGATGCGCTTGAGCAGGGTTTTGGCATCAAAGTCACCAGCTATGGTGAGGATGGCATTGTTCGGGACGTAATAGGTGCGGTAATGTGCATAAAGGTCGTCGCGGGTGATGGTGCGCAGGTCAGCCATGTCACCGATGATCTCATGGTGGTAGGAATGAACGCGAAACGCCGCGTTTTGCATCAATTCGCTCAAACGGAACATCGGTTCGTTTTCGTAGCCTTCACGCTCTGAGACGATGACCGTGCGCTCGGAGGCAACTTCCTTTTCATTGAAGATACTGTTGCGCATACGGTCAGACTCGAGGCGCAGGGCGAGGTCAATTTTATCGGCGGGCATGGTCTCAAAATAGCGGGTGGAATCGCGGGAGGTGGCTGCGTTCCAACGTCCGCCGACGCGGGAGATGGTTTTATCCAATATATTGGCGGGAAATTTCTTTGTCCCCTTGAACATCATGTGTTCGGTCCAGTGGGAGATGCCCGTCTTACCAGTGGATTCATCGCGAGAGCCGACGCGATACCAGATCCATGAGGAGATGATCGGCGCGGTGTGGATTTCCTTGAGCATGACCTTCATGCCATTTTTCAACATAACCTGCGTAAGATTGTTTTTCATATATCTCCAAAGTTAATCATGCAAGAAATAAAGCAGTGAACTTACGGACAGATCGGCTGTCCATCCATATTGAGGGCGTTGCGGTTAAGCGCGCAGTACAGGGGTTTGATAACCTCCTGCAAACCGACGAAGGGTTCGTTCAATTCGGTTTGCGACAGTGGAATATCCACTGGGACGTTTAGGGTGACGGGAATCCGCGTATCCACGGGGACGGTAAGGCTTAGGAAAATGGGCAGGGTTGTCCCTTGCGGGAGGACGATGGTGGTGTTGGCGCGCGAGATATTCAATCCGCCAGTATTGACGGTGACGAGCGCATTCGTGATGGTGACATCCTGGCTGAGGACGACATCTGTTTGCTGGTTGAGTTGAAGATCGAACTGCACTGGGATGGTGGTGTTGACCTCGACGTTGGTCTGGATGCTGGCACGGTCCATTTTTTCGAAGTTGGCGTACAGTCCTTCGGGCAAGCCGAGCAGGCTATTGCCAAGGCCTAGCAGATAGGAGGCGCTCAGTCCCATGCTGTTGATGCCGACGAGCAGGGCGATGAGCACAATGACAAGGATGATGTTACCCGTAAGAGAGAGGATGCTTGCGATCGTCCAGAGGCGGGGGCCGAAGATGGAGCCGCTGCTTTTCGGAGCAGGATCAGGCGTCGGCTTGGGCTTTGAGGCGTCGGCAGATGGTTTGGATAATGGCTTGTGCTTTGCCGAATCCTGTTTGGGAGTCACATCCGTTTTTTTCTCTTCATTTTTCGAAAGGAAGGAAGGCGTTCCCATTATTTTTTTTGGAAGACGTGACATGGGCGAGAGACTTCGCAGTAATTTCCGAAACCTTTCGACAGGATCTTCTTTAATGGGTTCGTTGGTCATGGTGTCTCCTGTGTAAAACGATGTCCTAATATTAGCATAGATGCAAAAAGATTACAGATTCGTTTTTTGGTGATAAAGTTATTAAAACGGCTTGTGACAGGAATGCTTTTCAAATATAATAAGACAGTTTTTGTCTAAATTCTGGAGGCTAAGAACGTGGAAAATCATTTTTTTGTCGCCGTGATCGGCGCGGGACCGGCCGGGCTGTTCGGCGCGCGAGAACTGGCAAACAACGGCGTACGTGTGGCGCTTTTCAATCGCGATATCAAGGCTGGCGGGCTTGCCGAATACGGTATTTATCTCGCAAAGCATTCGATGAAGGAGGGGCTGCGCAAGCAGTTCCGTCTGTCGTTGGAACTGGCGAACATTGACTATTATGGAAATGTATCCGTCGGTACGAATGGCGATCTGACGCTCGATGAACTTCGCTCCCTTGGCTTCGATGCGGCGCTGGTTTCGGCTGGCGCGCAGGGCACCAAGTCGCTGGGGTTGACGGGCGAGGAACTCGAGGGCGTGTATCACGCCAAGGATGTTGTCTATTACTACAACAGCCTGCCGCCGTTCAGCCAGCGCAAGTTCCATTTTGGCAAGCGCTGCGCCATCATCGGCGCGGGAAATGTGATGGTGGATATTGCCCGTTTTCTCATCACGGTACAAGGCGCCGAGGAAGTGACTGCGGTGGTACGCCGCGGTCCTGCCGAGGTGAATTTCACCAAGGATGAGATGAAGCACTTGATCCCATATTTGGACCTGGGTGAGTTTGACAGGGAAATGGAGCGCGTCCGCCCTGTGTTGGAGACGATCCATCAGGACCTGGAAATTGGCCGCCACAAAATATTGGATTCCCTCGCGAAGGCAGACCCGAAAACCGCCAATGCGAAATTCCATTTTGATTTCCTCGCCTCCCCCACTGCGATGTACGGCGAGAACGGTCACTTGACGAAACTGGAAGTGGAAGAGAATATCCTGACCGAACGCGATGGCAAAACCAGCGCGAAAGGTATTGGCGAAAAACGCACGCTGGATGTAGATACGGTCATCTTCGCCATCGGCGACCAGGTGGATGCATCCTTTGGCTTGCCGACCGAATGGGGTGAGTTCATAAAGAACAAGGAGCCGAAATTCCCTGTGGAAGGCGTCTCCTACGAAACCAACACGGATGGCGTTTTCGTCGGCGGATGGTCGCGCAAGGCAAGCGAAGGACTGGTGGGCTATGCCCGCCGCGATGGCGTGAACGCTGGCAAGGCGGTGCTGCAATATCTGGGGACGAAATCCCCTGCCAATCTCGGCACAGAAGCGGTTGCTGAAAAGCTCAAATCCCTGCACAAACCGATCATCCTCAAGGACGATCTCAAACGTCTCGAAGTTGTCGAAGCAGAGGAAGCCAAAAAACGCGGCGTGGACTTCTTCAAGTTTGGCAGCAATGAAGAAATGCTGCAAGCGATGGGCTTGATCGAAACAGCTTAAATATTCACTACCGTACAAATCTGCAAAATCGAAACGCCAAGTGCGCCAAGGTCGCCAAGAAAGCCTTAAAAAACTTGGCTTTCTTGGCGACCTTGGCGGTAAAAAAAACACGATGTACGGTAGAGAATAAATTCCAATAAAATTATTTGATACACCCGCGTTCCTGTAATCCTTGCACTTGTTCATCGGAATAGCCAAGCACATCCTTCAACACACCGAGGGTGTGCTCCCCCATCAACGGCGGCGGGAGACGGTACGCAACGGGCGTGGCGCTCATCTTAAGCGGCGACCCAACCAGCGGCAACACCCCAATGGTAGGGTGTTCCATTTCCACCAACATCTCACGTTCCTTCACATGCGGCATGGAGAAGGCCTGCTCAAAGTTATTGATCGGCCCACATGGGAATTTATCCTCCAGCAACACCAGCCACTCGCGCGCAGTTTTCGTCTCAAAGACAGGTTTGAGCAACCCGATCAATGCCTCGCGATTCTCCACCCGCGCCGGGTTGGTCGAAAATCGCGGGTCAACCGCCCACTCCGATTTTCCAACAGCATCACATAACGCCGCAAACTGTTTGTCATTTCCCACCGCCACCACGAACCAACCGTCGCTGGCTTTGAAACTTTGATACGGCACGATATTCGCATGGGCATTGCCATATCGTTTGGGTAAATTTCCAGAGACTAAAAAATTACTGGCCACATTTGCCAGCCAGCCAAGCTGCGAATCAAACAGTGAAATATCCAGATACTGCCCCCGCCCCGTCACACCCCGCGCCTGCAACGCCGCAAGAATCGCAATGACCGCGTTCTGTCCCGCGAACAAATCCGCTGCTGCCACGCCGACCTTCATTGGCTCGCCTTCCGGTTCGCCCGTAATGCTCATCAATCCACCTGAAGCCTGGATCATAAAATCATAGCCAGGCATATTCCGCAGCGTGCCTGTCTGCCCAAAACCGGAGATCGAGCAATACACCAAACGCGGATATATTTCATGCAAAGTCTCAAAATCCAAGCCGAATTTTTTCAGCGTACCCGGGCGAAAATTCTCCACCAGCACATCGCTTTGCGCAGCAAGGTCGCGCAGAATATTTTTCCCCTCATCCGTCTTCAAATTCACCATCATCCCGCGCTTATTACGGTTGACGCACAAATAATACGCGCTCTCCCCGCCCGCAAACGGCGGTCCCCAGGCGCGGGTTTCGTCACCTTCAGGCGGCTCCACTTTGATGACCTCCGCTCCCAGGTCGCCGAGAACCATCGTACAATAAGGCCCGGCCAGCACGCGGCTTAAGTCCAACACACGGATTCCTTGTAAAGGCTGCATGATTCTCCTTTTCCTATGAAACGCGACTTATATTTTAGCAAACCCCTCATCAACGCGGCGGGATCATTGGGATTCGCGCCAGACTTCCGAAGTCTTGGAGACTTCGGAAGTCTCTACCGCTTCGGCGCATTCGTGACGAACCCGATCTCTCTGCGCCCGCGCCTGCCGACTGCCCATCCGGCAGTGATCGAATTCCCAGGCGGATTCCTGATGCACACAGGGCTGCCAAATCCCGGGTTCAGCGGAGTGTTGAAAAAATATTCCGCCAAGTGGAATCGCGCCGACTTGCCCATCATCGTCCACCTCATGGCAGACCGCCCCGAAGAGACGCAACGCATGGTGCGCGCGTTGGAGAATGTGGAGAACGTGATGGCGGTTCAGCTTGGCTTTGCGCCCCTGCTGGCAGATGACATCATCCTTATGAATTTGGAAATGTGTCTGGGAGAAGTTCCGCTGATCTTTGCCCTGCCCCATGAACAAACGCTTTCGCTGGGTCCGCGCTTGATGGAGGGTGGTGCAAGCGCCGTCAGTTTGGCTTCACCGCGCGGGGCTGTGCATGACAAGGCAATGAATTTGGTCACAGGCAGAATGTATGGGCCGTCTCTGCTTCCACGCGCACTGGATGTGGTGCGCTCGGCGGCGATGATCGGTCTGCCCATCATTGGGGCAGGCGGGGTGTGGTCGGCGACGGACGCCGAATCGATGCTCAAAGCGGGGGCAATGGCCGTCGAAACAGATGCCCAGTTATGGGTCCCGAAAGAGGCGCTTGCTTGAGAGTGCGTCGCACCAGAAGGGTGGATTCGGCTACTTAATGAGGCAAGTCTTCGGGCTGGAGAGAATCCAATTAAGTTTGGTGCGACGCACCCGCTGACTTGAAACTAAAAAAGAGCCCCGTCTCACGACGAGGCTCTTTTGGTCAGGTTCAGTTTAGAGAACCACTACGTCTGCAGCTTGCAGTCCTTTGGGCCCATTTTCGATGGTGAATTCCACCTTCTGGCCTTCCTGCAGGTTCTTGAAGCCGTCACCACGAATGGCGGAGAAGTGGACGAAGACATCAGGGCCGCCTTCGCGCTCGATGAAACCAAAGCCCTTGGTTCCATTGAACCATTTAACCGTACCGATGACACGATCAGACATTTTTGCCTCCTAAGCAAAGAAAAAAAATAAGGTGACGCAGTATGTCTTTCATCGGGCGGTGAAAATAAAACAGCTCAAAGGGTATGCTTTGAGCTGTTCGCCTTTGTACTTCCACAACGAAAACCTACTTGCATCCTACGCGCCCAACTTTATCATGAAATTCTCATCTTGGCAATTATTTTTCGGGTTCAAGCAGTATCACAGGAATGCGGCGATGGGAGGCGCGTTGTTGGTATTTTTCGTAGCCTTCGTAATGGGAAACCGCCATGCGCCAGTAGGTTTCACGCTCTTCACTCTCGGTCTCGCGGACAGTGTATTTCTTTGAGCTATCGTTGAGCCTGACTTCACAAACGGGGGTCTTTTTGAGGTTGTAATACCAGGATGGATTGTTGGCACGCCCAAAATTGGATGCAACCAGGGCAATGCGTTCGCCGTCCATGATGCCGATCAAGATAATGGCGCCAGGCTTGCCTGACTTCGCACCAATAGTGTGGAGTTGAATGATGTTCCAGCCAAGGATTTCGGAAAGGGTGTGCCTGTTTTTGGTCAGTTTGAGGAAAAAGCCGTCAATAAGATGAGTGCGGGGGGCGAAGAAGGCTGTGACGGGTTTAAGCATGACAAAACGGTGAAGCAGGCGTTGGAGGGCATTTGGGGTTTTGTTCATTGCCGTCCCTTGAAAGGATCATATCGATCGAGGAGCAGGAAAACTGCCAGCCAGAAACTCAGCGCAATTTGCAAACCAACTGACAGCGCGTGCCGGTCCGGGGCCATGGCATCACCATGCCAGGTAATAAATAAGTGCGGAAGGATCGGAAGGCACAGCAGGAGATGGATACCCCATAGTTTGTTTGATTTCCATGCCTGCATCCATAGCGCTCTCAATGCAATGACAGTCAATATCAGCCAGAGAGACGGGAGAAGTTTTACAGGATAAAGCACAGGTTCCATAAAGTATGGGATCAGCGGGTCATATCGTTTGGAAAGAAAATTCAAAAGTTTCTCAAACCTCATCATGCTGTCAAACTCAAACAATACTTCACTAACACTCCGCGCCGGATCGGCAAGCAGCCACTTCATGTAGCAGGATTTTCCATCCGCGGCGAGCCATTGACGGTATCCTTCGAGCGCGGGGTCGTTGTAGAAAGCGCGGTCGCGTCCATTTGCGTATTCGTTCCTAAGGGAGAGCAGTTCAGGAGTGACAGGCATTCCACAGGATTGGAAATAACCTAACGCCTCAGAACGTACGAGAATGCGGCGTCCTACAACGTTATTTATTGGAAACACCCAGCGGGAGCCAAGGTCGGAGGTGTAATTATTGAAGAAGAAAATGAACAGGAATGGGATTGCCAGCCATAGCACACGGATGGACGACCAGCGAAACAGAACGGAGATGATCAGCAGTCCGGATATCATGAGCAGCAGGTACGCATTTGTATCGCGGGTGAAGGCAAGCAAGAAACCGGAAAAAATAAGGGCAAGCACCTTATACATTTTCCATTCATGGGTGAGCCAAATCCCCAAGGCAAGGAAAAGGACAAACCAGGAAATGGAAAGAGACTCGGTCATCATGACATAGTCCCAGCCTGCGAAGTAGCGCACCAAACTCAAAGTGAGGAGAATGCCAAAGGATAACAGTTTCAGCCACAAAGGTCGCAGAGAAGCGGAAACAATATATGCGAGAGCCGCCCAGGCAATGACGGAGAAGCCGAGTTGGAGCGCCGCAGCCTGGGAGACATCCTGTTCTGCAATTTTTAGCAAAAGCGGAAACACGAATGACCGGTCATCCAGCCAAATTCCGGGCGGCAGGAATTTCCCCTGTGAAACGCGCAGGTAGGATTTCGTATCAGCAAGTTCGCGCGGCTTTTCAAGCGCAGGCAGGTTGGTGGATATGCGCGCGAACGCATACACAAGAAAAATAATAACCAACAGGAAATTTAGCTTGCGCGGGGTCACGTTACTTCTCCAGCCAAATGGTGACGGGTCCGTTATTATGAATTTCCACCAGCATGTGCGCGCCGAATTGACCCGTTTGGGTTGGCACGCCATGCGCGCGCAATAATTCGGCGAAACGGGTCACCAAAGGTTCGGCGGCTTCGGGCAGGGCGGCGTCGATAAAGGAGGGACGGCGTCCCTTGCGGGTGTCGGCGTAGAGCGTGAACTGGGAAACGACGATGGCTTCGCCTTTGACATCCAGCGCCGACAGGTTTGTCTTACCGTGTTCATCTTCGAATATCCGTAGATTCGCCGCTTTCTCCGCGAGGAACCTGGCTTGCTCTTCCCCATCACCATGACCTACGCCCAATAAAATCAGCAGACCGTTTCCAATTTTGGAAATGGTCTGCTCGTTTACAGTGACGCTGGCGCGAGAAACTCGCTGGATTAATGCTCTCATGGGAAGTGCGTAATGCGTGAACCGTAATTCGTATTACGGAAGCTGCATCGCCTCGCGGACTTCTTCCATCGTCTTTTGTGCGATGGCGCGGGCACGTTTTCCGCCGTCCACAAGGACGTCGTTCACGTAGCTTTCCTGTGAAGCGAGTTCGGCACGTTTGGCGCGGAAGGGTTCGAGATGTTTGTTAAGATTGGCGGCGAAAAGCAGTTTGCAATCCACACAGCCGATGCCTGCGCGGCGGCATTCGGCGTTGACCATGTCCACTTCTTCCTGCGAAGACATGATCTTGTGCATCGTGAAGACGTTGCATACGTCGGGGTTGCCAGGGTCGGTCCTTCTTTGGCGGGCGGGGTCGGTGACCATTTCGCGGACGCGTTTGGTGGTCTCTTCGGGTGTGGAGGCGAGTTCGATATGGTTGTTCAAACTCTTGCTCATCTTGTCCCTGCCGTCAATGCCGACAACTTTGAGTATCTCGGTGTGTTTGACTTGCGGCTCGACAAGAACCTTTGTGTTGTAGCGGTAATTAAAGGAACGCACGATCTCGCGCGCAAATTCGATGTGCGGAGCCTGGTCGATGCCGACAGGGACGACATCCGTTTTGTAGAGTACGATGTCTGCGGTCATCAACACGGGGTAGCCAAGTAAACCGTAATTGACATTCTCAGGCTGTTGGCGCACTTTCTCTTTAAAGGTCGGCAGGTCGGTCAGTTTGCCAAACTGCGTCACCATCGAAAGATAGGTGTGCAACTCCATCACTTCGGGGACGTGCGACTGAATGAAAAGGGTCGACTCTTCAGGTTGAATGCCCGCCGCGAGCCAATCCAGCGCCATTTCAAAGGTGTTCAGTTTCAGGTCTTGCGTGGTTTCCACCGTCGTCAGCGCGTGGACGTCCACGATGCAATACACGCAGTCATAGTCCGCCTGGAGCGCAACATAATTCTGGATCGCGCCCAGATAATTTCCCAGGTGCTGGCGTCCCGTTGGGCGCGCGCCTGAAAATACTCGTCCTTTTTTTGCCATTCGATAACCTCTTATATCCTGATTATAGAGTCAGGCAGCCAAGTGGTATGCCGCCGAAAATACGGGAGCATACCCTAAAGGGCACTTAGCTCCCTGACTCCAAAGTTTTTCAATCAACCAATTTTGATATGAGACCAAGTATCTCGCCCGCTTCTGCATGACGTTTTGTTTCCAATTTGGAGTAGACCAACTGCCCGTTCACACTGACCTCGAATCTGCCTCCGTCCGAGGGAATCAACGCCACCGATTCAATGATGTGTTCATAATTCTTCAGCAATTCATCCACCAGGCTCACGGCCCGGCTGGTGTAATGTCAAACCGCGCAGTAAACAACCTCGATCTTTAACACATTTGCCTCCATGAAAACCCAACAAAATATGACCTGTCAGGTCTGTTATCTGTATAAGAAAATTATAACATGGCGCGTCTTAAGGCTTGCCACGCCCGACCATGCACGCTATAATCCCGCAGTTGTACTTCGAGGAAAGCAAGAGCAAGGAGATATCGTATGCCCATTTATACCTATCGCTGTGAAAATTGTGGAATCCAATTCGAACGCCACCAATCTTTCACCGATTCCCCACTGAAGACCTGCCCTGAGTGCCGCAAGAAGGCCCTCAAAAAGGTCATCACCCCCACCAAGATCATCTTTAAGGGTTCAGGATTCTACGCCACAGATCACAAGTCACCATCGGGCGAATCGCCCAAAGTAAAAAAGTCCAGCCCGAAAGAGAAGGAAAACACCCCCACAGAGAGCAAACCCTCCTCAGGCGAGTAAACTGCCAGGGTGCAAATCCACAGGACCAGGTCACGCATGAAGCGTGACCTTTTCTTTTAATCTAATCCCCTGCGGCGGCGCGCGCGGGTAACGTGCGGCTCATCCAGACCGCCACCACCACCAGCGGGATCAACGCAAACACTGCGCTGAGATATGCCATCATGTTGTAACCCAGCGACGCGAAAATAAAGCCGCTCTGCAAACTTCCAAAGGACGAGGCAAGCCCGACGAGCAGGTCGTTGAAACCTTGTGTGCGCGAGCGTTCCAACGGAGAGAGTTGGTCGGCGAGCAGGGTGGAGCCGCCCACGAAACAAAAATTCCAGCCCAGCCCGAGCAGGAACAACGCCACACTCAACGGCAGGACATCAGGCGAGATGGTCGCCGCGAGACAGGCGATCACCAACGTGAACGAACCGAGCAAAATCACAATGCCGCGCCCCCAACGGTCGGCGAGCCTGCCTGAAATAATCGAAAACGCATACATGCCGATCGTGTGCGACGAGATCACCAGCGAAATATCAGGCAAGCCATGATTATGCCCGCGCATGTGCAGGGACGTGATGACCATGATTAGCACCATCACCATCTGACCCAATACCATGCTGATAATGGCGACTTGCGCCGCTGGCACACGCAGGATCTGAAGCACGCTGCGCACCTCGCCCTTCGACGCGCTTGGGACGCCGCCCGTGCCTGCCACAGTTTCTGGGAATTGTTCCGCCACTTGTTTCCCGATCTCACGCGGATCGGGTCGCAGGCCCGCAAAGACCACCATAGCCCCAATCGCAAACAGGATTGCCGAGACGAGATACGCGCCCGCCAATTCATCGATGCCCCACGGACCAATGAGCGCGCCCGCTGGCCCCGCCACGAATGGACCGACCACTGCGCCAATCGTCCCACCGATGACCACGTTCGAGATGGCGCGTCCGCGATGCTCAGGCTTGTTGACCTCCGCCGCCGCAAAGCGACCGAGCTGCACCGCCGCATTCGCCATGCCCATCAGCACCATGCCTGCCAGAAAAAGCGGAAAGGAATGGACGGCAATCGCATAGAACGTCAGCCCTGAACCGACAACGCCAATGCTGAGTCCTGTCGTCAAGCCGCCGCGCCG
>JAUXWL010000472.1 GCA_030680155.1 Anaerolineales bacterium | reverse complement strand
TAATCCCTTCGGAACAGGGATGGGTTTCAATCCTATAGTAGTACACGTTTCAGAATGCTTTAATGAGTCTTAATCCCTTCGGAACAGGGATGGGTTTCAAACTGATGGCAGCTACTGGCAAGATGAAAAGATATGTGTCTTAATCCCTTCGGAACAGGGATGGGTTTCAAACTGATATGACAGTACCGGAATATTTTAATTTACAGTCTTAATCCCTTCGGAACAGGGATGGGTTTCAAACCTACAGACGGTGTTGTGGAAGATGTTAGTGAAGTGTCTTAATCCCTTCGGAACAGGGATGGGTTTCAAACAGAACCCTGACCTTATAGCTGGAGGACATATAGCGTCTTAATCCCTTCGGAACAGGGATGGGTTTCAAACTGCCTTGACGGATAAATCCTTACCAATCAGCAGGCTACAGACACCTTTACAGCTTGTTGATTTTATAACCATTATTGTTACCACTGCATTGCCTCCAACGGGCGCCGGTTACTGTTGCTCATCAGCGGCCCATTCGCATTATAAAACAAATCGGTGTTTTTAACGCCGTCAAATAAACAGTAACTCATCATCCGCCACCATCGCCAGGTCTAGTTTGGCGTTAGTCTTAAACAGGCGGTAAATCGTCAATTTGTCGACATCGCTTTTTATGCAGGGCAGCAATTTTTCCTTGAGTTGCTCCAGTTGTACGTTGCTCAATTCCGCTTCAAACACCGAATACTGCACCGACATCGCCGAGGCGCTGAGCAATTGATGCACTTTGCGCAAGCGTCTTTGATCGACAATATCATAGCAAATTAAAAACTTGCGCTTTTCAGACATGGTGTTTTTTAGGCATGCTGTTGCGCCTCGTGCAGGGTGTTGACCAAATACAGTGCGTAACGTCGCAGCAAGCGTTTTAGAGATTTGGCCTCGATGAAAAAGCATTTATAAAAAATCGGCTTGCCGGCATCGGTCAGTAAACACGCCTGGCCATCATAAACAAAATGCTGAAGCGTCAGGGTTTGATGAGCGAACAAGCGCCAAATCCAGCGATCCAAAAATGGCCGCAACGGTTCGATGACATCACAGGCCAGGGAGTCGCGCCCGTAAGCCGCCTGGTGGTAAAACCCTAACGATGGGTCCAATCCATACATTTTCAAGGCACTGACGGCTTCATGATGCAGCAGCGTGTAACTCAGCGACAATATAGCGTTGACCGGGTCTTGCGGCGGGCGGCGGTTACGCCCTGTAAAATAGACATTATTCGAATTAACGTTGAAATTGAGTTTGTTGATATTTGCCCCCCAAGCCACCATTATTGACCGAACCAGCCCAAAAATCTTTGCCCAATGAGTCGATACGATATGCTTTTTTATGCCAACGTCATAACCTACCCTTCCGTTTTCAGAAGCTTCACAGGGCTGGATGCCGCTGAATTTGAAGGCCTGCTGATCCACTTTGAAAAGGCGTGGGAAGAACACCTTGAGGCCGCCTCCGCCCACCAGGAACGGCGGCGCAAGCCCGGTGGCGGCGCGGTGCCGACCACGCTGCGGACAGCGGAAGACCGGCTGTTTTTCATTTTGGTTTACCTTAAGTTGTACCCGTTACAGGTTGTCATGGGATTTCTATTCGGGATGTCCCAAGGCCGCGCCCATGAATGGATTGCCCGTCTCAGCATCGTCCTGCAAAAGGCATTGGCGATGGCCGACGCGTTACCGGCGCGTGACCCCGTTTCGGCGGAACAACGCTTCGACGCTTCGTCCCAGCGGGAATTCATCATTGACGGCACGGAGCGCCGGACGCAAAGACCAGCCGATGACGGCCTGCAAACCACCTATTACAGCGGCAAAAAGAAAACCCACACCCTTAAGAACAACTTGGTCGTTGACAGCCTGCCCCGCACCGTGGCTTATCTCAGCCCCACCGTGCCGGGGAAAACCCATGACAAATCCTTGGCCGACGCGTGCGGCCTTCGGTTCCCGCCCGGCTCCGTACTGTTCCAAGACACGGGCTTCCAAGGCTATGCGCCTTCCGGGATCCTTGTGATGCAGCCCAAGAAGAAACCGCGTGGCGGGGAACTCGACGCAGCCGAAAAATTCATCAACCGGCTGGTTTCCAAAACCCGCGTCCTCGTCGAGAACGTCATTGCCGACGTGAAACGTTGCCGGATTGTCAAGGACGTGTTCAGAAACACCCGCAAGGGCTATGACGATACCGTCATGGAATTGGCCTGTGGACTACACAATCTGCGCTGCATACATAGGTGCGCTTAGTTTCAACGTTAATTCGGATAATGTCTAATGAAGACCGGCGCAAAAAAGTTGGGTATAGGCCTGAAAATAGGCTGCCGCCGCCGCGCCTTCCAGTCCGTTTAACACAGCCAAATCGTTAATGACCGGATCTGCCAATGTGGTTATTGATGCATCCAGTTGTTTTATCGCCTTGGTCAATACCCGCCTTAACTCCGGCCTTTTCTGCAAGGCATTCTGCAAGACGGCGCGTTGTCGTTCAATTTTCAAGGTCACCAGGCGAGTGGCGACCTGTACGCAAAACGGATGCCTGAGCGACAGTTGGTATTGCCATAAGCGCCTTTGGTTGTCGCCGCTGTGATGACCGGCCAAGGTCGCGGTGCGTTGCGGCAAGCGGGCATTCAACACCATCAGCGAGACATGCTGTTCGGCAATCACGCCTAACACGCCTGCCGTTATGGTAACGTGCGGCGAGACAATCACTCGTTCAAGCTGCCTGATCGGTACGGTGCTGACCCGTTTCCCTGCGCAATACACGGTTAAATTGCTGCCCTGGTAATGTAATTCACTGTGGTCTTTGTCGATAATCAGCGTTTTCATACGTATCCTGAGTGGTGGTTGTTTTTCGGCGCTGTTGCTACACAGCGCCCTATCGCCGGTTCCGAAGAAAGCTCCCTCTCCCTATGGGAGAGGGTTGGGGAGTGGGAAATAAAATAACGAAAAAATGCTTTTAAAATCCCCCTCTCCCTAGCCATCTCCCCG
>JAUXWL010000416.1 GCA_030680155.1 Anaerolineales bacterium | reverse complement strand
GATGCTCTCTCCTTTTTCATTTCTTTCATTAATTCTACAAGTTCTCTTTGCCATCGTTCTGATCAGTTTATTCAACCCTTCATCCGTCATTGAGGTGCTCTAAAATATCAATAAAGTTTCTTAATCGTGACAGATTGATATTTTATTACCTCGTTAATCACTCGCCACTGACTTTCATCAATAATTAATTATTGTTTGATTATTAGCATCTTCCATCCCCGCCACAAGTATTCCCCGACTCCCTCAGAGAAATCATGTCTGACCCCATCATCCAGATGCAAGACACCTTCTCTTCTCCCTCCGCCCCTTCATGTTCCTCCTCGGTTTCCACACCGTCCACTCCCCCAACTTCTCCCGCGGGGTCCCCCAAGTCGACCGCAGACAAGTTGGAGCTCCTCATCAAGCTCTTAATGCAAGACCCTCCCTCCCAAAAAGCAGATCCAAACAAGGAGGTCAAAAAACTCCTTCCGACCCTACCTCTCTTTGACCCCGCAGCCAAGTCGATATTCGACCACCTGGACGATATCGACTGGCTCGTGCGTCCCTTCGACCTCGGCGATAAGGCATTCAATGAATGCCTGGTGCAATCCCTCAGGAACGTACCCCAGAGGATGGAGATTGCCAGACAAGTAGAAAACCTTTGCAGGGCCGATGCCCGCAAGGTCGTCATCAAACGCCTTTCCTCCCCGGGATTCCGTCTGAAGATGGAAGCGGAGCTCCTGACAGCGCGCCCCAAACCAGGGGAGAGTCTCGAATCCTTCTTAAGGACCTTTGCACAAATGGTCGAGAGGTCAAACACCGACTTAGCGGACGCTCGCCTCCCGATGATCCTGGCAGCAGCGCTGACGCCGTCACCCACGATGGGTGCAATGGCTGGGTTGGTAGTAACGATGGAGAAATCCTTCGCCACCCTCCATACCAAGCTCGTGGACTTGTTTGGGAACATCATCCCATTTCCGAAACCGGTCACGGTGGCAGCACTCCAGCCCTCGCCCTCATCTGCATCAACAATGGCACCCTTGCGAGGTCCACTGACCCCGGAGGAGCGCTTGCGCCGCCGTGAGAAGGGCCTCTGCCTCTACTGCGGAAAGTCAGGACACATGGCGCGAGAGTGCCCGAGCGCTCCACCTTGCACAAGGTGCCATCAACGTGGCCACCCGGCGCACCGTTGCATCGTGACTGAAATTAAAGCCTCGACCGACTACTCTCTCGCCAGCACTCTGCAATCGTCTGAAAACCTCAAAGTTAAAGTGGAGTTAGGTGGTTTTCTCCAAACCCAAGCACTTGTCGACACAGGGGCAGAACCTGTCGCACTGTGCCAGGCGGAGGTAGCAGCGACTCTCATCGAAGCGCAGGCAGCCACGCCAGTGGCCATCATGCCTATGACCATTGGAACAGCCGATGCGCAACACGCGTGTGAAATCACCTCGGCGATACGCACCAGCATCGTGGTCGAGGATCATGAGCCCGTGCCTATCATCTTAGGAATCGCTCCTCAACTCTCTTCTCCAGTGATCCTCGGAGTTCCATTCCTCCAGGACAACACAGTATCAATCAAATTCCTGCCAGGCGCACCGCCCTCTGTCAGGATGGGACACTTGGAAGCACCCATGGAAACCAATCGGGTAAACTCAACCATCGCAGCTTGCTCTGTCTCCAACCTCCCTGCCCTTCTTTCGGAATTCAGTCAGCTTTTTGATGCAAACAGGGCCGACGTCCTTCCACCCCATCGTGGTCACTTTGATCTTGATATCGAGGTCATCGACCCCGACCGTCCCATTGCCGACTCAAGGCTCTTCCAGCTGGCAGACCAAGAGCACGCACTCCTCAAAACCTACATTGAGGAGATGTTGAAGAAAGGGTTCATCAGGCAATCCTCCTCAGCATCGGGAGCAGGTGTCTTTTTTATTAAGAAAAAAGACGGCTCAAGTCGGCTGTGCGTGGACTACCGGCTTTTGAATGAACGTACCCGCCGCAACCGCTACCCGCTCCCGCTCTTCCCCTCAATCCTCGATCAAATCAAGAGGTCGGGAGCTTCCGTGTTCTCCAAACTCGACCTCAAGGCGGGCTACCACTTGCTCAGAGTGGCCCCCGGCTTCGAACACTTAACAGCCTTCAAAACTCTATTCGGTTTATTTGAATACAGAGTTGTCCCATTCGGCCTCACCAACGCCCCAGCCAAGTTCCAAGGATGGATGAATTCGATCTTGGGGGATCTTCCTGATGTTGTGGTCTACATCGATGACATTCTCATATTTTCTCAGGAAGAGAAGGGTCACCTCGCCACCCTCCGAGAGGTATTCTCACGTCTTCATCTCCATGGCCTGGTACTCAATCAGAAAAAATGTAGTTTTCTCCAGGAAACAATTGAATTTCTTGGAGTGAAAATTAATAGACACGGCACAAGTATGGAAGAGTGTAAAATCTCCACGATTCGTGAGTGGCGGTTTCCCTCAACCAAAAAGGGAATGCAGGGTTTCTTAGGTTTTTGTAATTTTTACCGAAATTTTATTAAGGACTTCGCCCGCATTGCTCAACCCCTGTACGATGCCACAACGTTCCCCACCATTTTGAAATCCCCACAGCTTGTCGAAGCATTTGAGTCCCTGAAGGAGAGCTTCGGTCGCGACGTCCAACTTTTCTTTCCGCAGCCGGATAGGGAGTTCGTCATTACAGGCGATGCCTCTGACTTTGCGCTTGGCGTTACGCTTTCACAGGTAGAGTATGACCCTGACCCAGCCCCACCTCTCCCCGCCCAGCGCTTTCCCATTGCTTTTTTCTCTCGGAAATTGACAATGGCGGAGAGCAAGTTGGACACTCTCGATAAGGAGCTTTTGCCCCTCATTGAGGCGTTGGTCCAGTGGAGGGCCTGGCTCATCTCGGCCAAACTGCCGATTCGCTACTACACCGACCACAAGAACCTCGACAATTTCACATCCAGCCGCAAGTTATCCAAAAAGTTAGCACGTTGGCTTGACTTTCTTGGCGACTTTCAAGTGAAAGTACTTTTCACACCTCGATCAACCCTGATCGCCGAAGACGCTCTCTCGAAGAGAGAGGAGTTTAGGCCATCAGCGGAAGAGGTCCACCGTCTCCTTCATCGACCAATGTTCCACCCCGTAGTGCAAGATGGGGTGACGGTGGCCCTCAAGCCGGCCAAGGAAGTCCCCGTGGTTGCCTCCATTCACTCCAATCCAATCGATGCAGTCAGCCTCTGGAAAACCCTGCTCAAGGAATGTCGTTCGACAGAGGATGGCAAGCTCATGGTAACAGACACAGCACTCCAAAGGAAGATTCTCCACCTCCGGCACGACTCTCCCATTGCGGGTCACCCTGGCAGGCGTAAGACCATTGCGCGCATTCGGGAACTCTTTTGTTGGCCTCGCCTCAATGAGACTGTCACACAGTACGTCGATTCTTGCGCGACCTGTCAGCTCACCAAAAATCGTAAAGCCAAGAAAAGGGGCTTGTTGATCCCCATCCCAGCGTCGATTTCCACGTGGCAAGACTTGTCGATGGACTTTATCACTGGATTCCCCATGGCTCAAGGAGCCAACGCGATTTTAGTCATCGTGGACAGATTTTCAAAAATGGCGCATTTTATTCCTTGCCTCAAAACTTATAATGCAAGAAATGTTGCACATATGCTCATTGAAAATGTGATCCGTTTGCACGGCATTCCCCAGACAATTATCTCAGATAGAGATAAAGTACTTACAAGCGAATTTTGGCAAGAAATAGCCAAATATCTCGGATTTAAGCCTCATATGACAACCGCGCGCCACCCAGAGGCCGACGGCCAAACGGAGAGAACAAATCAAACGTTGGAACAATTTATTCGATCAACATGTTCGGCATCGGGTCTGGATTGGCCAAACTGGCTTCCAGTCATCGAGTTCGCCTATAACTCAGCGCAGCACGAGTCAACAGGTTTTTCACCATTTCAACTGGTTTATGGCAAGAACCCCGTGGCCGACTTCCCCCAGCGCAATACGGAAAGGATGGCAAACCCGGATGCAAGAATCCTTGCTGACCAGCTGAAAGAAATTCACGCAGTTGCAGCTGAAAATCTATTGGCCGCACGTGCTCGGATGAAGAGATACGCGGATGTGAAGAGAAAAGACGTCGAACTGCCACCAATCGGCCAACTAGTCCTCCTCAACAGGAAGGAACTTCCATCTCGTCTGGCCAAGACCAAGATGGACAGACCATGGGTGGGACCCTTCAAAGTCTTGAAGACATACCCATCCTCGTTGACCGTCAAGCTCCAACTCCCCTCTGATCTGCGCATCCATCCTAACTTTCATATTTCGCAGGTAACACCCTTCACATCTCGAGATAATCAGCCGACACCATCATCCGACATCCGCTCTCTATCTCCAGAACCAGCCTATCAGACGAGTAATTCACAGGAGATAATCCATCAGAGATTGTTCCATCGGAGGACTCAATTCCTGATCCGAAATCGAGCAGGTTCTTCAGAGTCAGATCGATGGGTTTACCGCGAGAATGTCCCGGCGGCGCTGATCTCTCAATGGGAATCTCAACGCGAGGGAACGTCATTACCAACCAGTCTGCAAGACAATTACACATTCGATGCAAACCCAACATCCTTACCAAGTCCTCCTCTCCCCACTCCTGCGGCGAACAACACGCAGAACAGCACAAGCTCGCTTCCAGCCTTCCCAATCGACGCCTTTCGAAGGTTCCTGGCAGACAACAATCCACCAACAGGAATTGCGACACCACCACCTTTATTGACACCTTTCATTCCTGAGATCACCCAGACAGCAGCAACCCGTCTCGACAACGGTGACCAAATGACCGAAGATTTTTTGGAGAATAACTTTTCCCCAGCCGTGGAACCGGAGATACCCATTGTTACTTTTTCGTCCCCACCAATTCGGAGGTCAGAACGTCTCCGCAGAGCAAATCTTAACTCAATCTTGGCCGGGAGGATGCACAGTGTGACGATCTCGCCTCATGGGAATTATAGCGAAAAGCACTTTTAGCGTCGACGGTGTCCTTTGGGCCTCGATGCTCTCCTTTTTCATTTCTTTCATTAATTCTACAAGTTCTCTTTGCCATCGTTCTGATCAGTTTATTCAACCCTTCATCCGTCATTGAGGTGCTCTAAAATATCAATAAAGTTTCTTAATCGTGACAA
>JAUXWL010000398.1 GCA_030680155.1 Anaerolineales bacterium | reverse complement strand
TAAGGCTCCCACCCTTGAAAAGCCTGCAGACAAGCAACCAGAACAGTAATATTTACAATGGTTAAACTCGCAGAATCGTGGGCTAAAATTGACTGGGTTTTAACCGTTCAAATTCTTATACCTCCCCTTACCGCCTTAGCTGCCTCCGTTGCTCTTTTCCTTAACTGGATAGCAACCAGAAATAATACTAAGACTCGCGAGCTGGATATTTTTTATAAAGTATTTCAACGTATTCAAGTTATGCAGGATCAGTATTACCGCGAGTACGCAAAGATGCAGGAAGACGATAAAAAAAACTCTTTGCCGCTCAGTTAAAAGCCCCCCCTTCTGCTCAGATAAGTGCCCCCTCTAAACGCTGCATTTTCTTATCTAGCCACGTGTGATAATATCCAAGAGATGAGAAGTTCACTTCACCCGGCGACCCATACAGACGACAAGCCATCAAGAAAGCACGAGCAATCGAGGAATGGAGGCGTTCCAGTTGGTTTTCATCCTCTGAGCGAGAAGATGGTAGATGTACTGGTGGCCATGCAGGAAAAGTTTGTAAATGTGCGGAACTGGTGGAAAGAGGAAGCGCAGATGCGGGAAAGAGTGGTGAACTATTATCAAGCTCTGCGGCAGGTGTTGCGGGAAAGTTCGCCGAGTAAGAGGTGGCTGGCCCGCTGCTGCCATTGCGATATATATTTCTGACCAACCCGGGAAACCGGGGGCGAAAAGATTTACGCTGTCCGTTTGGGTGTCGGCAAGTATGGCAACGAGAGCAAAGCAATAGCCGCAGCCAGGACTATAGGTGCACGGAGGAGGGAGCGATGAAGAAGCGGAAATTGAATCAGCGACGATACCGGCAAGGCCAAGAGCCTGCGGCGCAGGAAGACAAGCTCACGGAGATTCCGGATGAAGCGATGCTGGAGCATATTCGTGAGATGGTGAGCATGATTGAAGGGCGTCGTATCACGCTGGAGGAAGCCAGAGAGCTGGTAAAGCAGCGAAAGGAAAAAAGAGAGACAACGCCGCCTTAAAAAAATCCGAACCAGGTGATAAAGTAGCTGGTAAGGTGAGAGCGGCATGCAGGAAATAGAAATACAAAGAATAGACCGGCGTTGGGAAAGCCTGCGGCTCCCAAACGAGCGCCAGGAACGGGAGCTGTTGGCCTCGATCAGCTCAGGCGGCATCCGGGAGCCGTTGCAAGGCGTGATGACTGGAGAAACGCTGCTGCTGTTGGACGGCTTCAAGCGGCTGCGGTGCAGTCAGAAGCTTGGCATACAGCGAGCTCCGGTGGCTTCACTGGGGGCCGATGAGGCCGGAGGAATGCTGGCGCTGCTGCGCCAATCCAACGCGCATGCACTAACCACTCTGGAGCAAGCGGCGCTGGTTGATGAACTCAAAACCAGGTACCACCTGAGTGTAATGGAAATCGCACGGCATTTGGAGCGCTCAGCCGCTTGGGTCAGTGTGCGTGTGGGAATCCTCAGGCAGATGAGCGAGAGCGTGCGTGAAGCCATTTTTTCCGGGAAATTTCCGGCTCGGGCTTATCTGTATACTCTGCAATCGTTTACGCGCGTAAACAAAATACCCCAAAGCGAAATCACAGAGTTTGTGCAGGCCGTGTCAGGGAAGAATATGAGCTTGCGCCAGATCGACTTGCTTGCGAAGGGGTATTTTCGTGGCGGAGTAGAGTTCAAAGCCCAGATTCAGCGAGGGCAGATCAGCTGGACGCTGGAGCAGCTGCAGAAAAGCCGGGTTCGGGAAAGTCCGCAACTGGGACAGAGTGAAGCCCGCGTTTTGCTGGATCTGGAACTGGCGCAAAAATATCTGCACCGCTTGCTGGCAGGGTTGCAAAAGCCGGGACTGGGCGGCAATGAATTTTTCGCGCAGGCGGATTTGATCGTGGAGGGGATATTGAGCGTGCTGCCGCGCTTCCAAAAAAGCCTGGAGGTCTGGCATGATAAACGCCGATAAACGCCAGGCCGTGAAAGCCTTGGCTGCCGAAGGCCGTAGTAAAAAAGAGATTGCCTGTCTTTTGAACATTGCACCCAAAAGTGTGCGTCGGCTTTTGAAAAACAACGGAGCAACCCCACAGCCGCGCCAGGATAAAATAGTCATAAGCGAAGAACTGTTGCGCCGGACTTATGTTGATTGCAAGGGCTTCAAGCAACGAATCTATGAGGTGTTGACCGAAGAACACGGACTGACAATCGGCTACTCCACCCTCACGCGGCTTTTGCGTGACTCAGGGATAGGCCGAAAACACCAGCACCGCTATGCGCATGTGGAGGATGTGCCGGGTGCCGAAATGCAGCACGACACCTCGCCGCACCGCGTCAAATTGGGGACTGAAACCATGCTGGTGCAATGCAGCAGCATGTATTTGCGCTACAGCAAGATGCGGTATATTCAATTTTACAGAAGCTTCAATCGTTGGCAAATGAAGTGCTTCTTCCATGAGGCGTTGAGCTGGTTGGGGTATGCGGCTAAAATCTGCGTCATAGACAACACCAACCTTGCGGTGCTGCATGGAACCGGCAAAAACGCGGTTTTTCATCCGGAGATGGTTTCCTTTGCCAAGCCCTACGACTTTGCCTGGCTGGCCCATGAAAAAGGGCATGCCAATCGCAAGGCTGGCTGCGAGCGGAGTTTTTGGACTGCCGAGACCAACTTCCTGCCCGGCCGCACGTTCAGCAGTCTAAAAGACCTCAACCAGCAAGCTCTGGCCTGGTCGGACCGCTTTGCCCAAAGGCCGCAGGCAAAAACGCAGCTTATCCCCCGTGAACTTTTCGAAAGCGAAAAGGCTGACTTATTCAAACTTCCCGAGGCTCTCCAGGCGCCGTATCAGCCCCATCAAAGAGTTCTGGATGCCCATGGCTATCTCGCCTTTGACGGCAATTATTATTGGGTGCCGAATGAGCCTCGGATGAGCCCCGGCGGCAAAGTGGACCTATTGCAATATGCGCGAGAGATAAAAATCTTTCCCTATGGATTATCTTCCGGGCGTTGTGTGCTTTCCTACCCGTTGCCGGCCTATGGCACAAAAAATCAACGCTTCGCGCCTGACGGTGCTGTGCTGAATCCCTACGTGCCCCGGCAATTTAAACAAAACAGCCAGGAAGAAGAAAAACGGCTGCGGGCCATGGATCCGCTCTGCGACGAGTATCTGAATTTCATTCAAACGGCCGGCGACGTGCGCCAAAAACCAAGATTCATTCGCGACCTCTACTGTTTGTCCCTGAAAATGTCAAAAGAGTTATTGCTAGCCACGCTTTCGCGGGCACTACGCTACAAAGTCTCCTCGCTGGAAGCGTTACAGCGTATTTCACGGCAACTGCTGCAAACTGAATGTCCGGACTTGGCGGAAGAATCAGCTTTGACCCAGGATTATGAACAGAGAGAAACGTTTCAGGCCGGCCGGTTTTCCGAGGAAAACGATCTGATCGATTGGCTTGACCTCCATCCAGGTCAGGAGGAGCCAGATGAATGAAGAATTGAAAACGCAGGTACAGGCGCTGGGGCTGAAACACTTGGCACAAAACTGGGATGCACTCTGTGCCACGGCCCTGAAACAGAAACTCTCCTACCACGGCTTCCTGAACAACATCATAGCTCAGGAATACGGTCTGCAACAGGAAACAGCCCGGCTGGCCCGCATCAAAAAGGCCTGCATCCCGGAACTCCTCGTCATGCAAACCTTTCCCTTTGACCAACAGCCTAAACTCAAAAAAAGATTCGTGCTCGAACTCTACGACTCCTCGCGTTATCTCACCGAAAGGCAAGAACTGATTTTTATCGGCCCCACCGGCTGCGGCAAGACCGGCCTGGCCACAGCCTTTCTGATTCATGCCATAAACCAGGGCTATCGCGGCTGTTTCATTGATTTCCGTAAACTCCTGGAATTACTCCTGCGCTCCAAGGCAGATCATACCGAGGCGAAAGTCATCAAACGTTTTCAAAACTACCCCATCCTGCTTATCGATGAGTGGGGGTATGATCCAGTTGACAAGGAAGTTGCCGGCTTGCTGTTTGAAGTGCTCAAAAAACGCCATCGCAAATACACCACGCTGTTTACTACTCAGATTGGCTTTGACGAATGGAATACCTTTCTGCAAAATACCCATCTCACGTCGGCCCTTCTGGACAGGATTACCGAAAACTGCACCGTCTTTAATCTGAAAAACTGCAACAGCCTTAGGAAAAAACAAATCCGTTACGCCACGCAACCCCAGACTTGACGATCCAGCACAACCGCCCGACTAAACACACTTACCTCAAAGCAATCAATTGCATGTCTCATGAGCCAATCTACAAACACTCATGTGTTTCTCATTTTCATTGTGTGCAGGATGCTGTGAATGAAAGGGGCACTTTATCTGAGCGCCAAGGGGGCATTTAACTGAGCGCCGAAGATTTTTGATGAAGTTCAAACATTGCCGGTAAAATGTGTGCAATTATTCAATATAGCTGTAAATTTCCTGGTGAATAATTGTGGTTCGACAGTTGTGCTTTGTACGGCAACTCAACCGCTTTTGGATAAGATTGAACCGAAGTCAAGGGCGTTGTCTATTACCGCAGAACAGCAAATGGTCCCTAATGTGCGACAGTTATTCGATGATCTGAAGCGCGTTGAGGTTTACGACAAAACAAAACCCGGCGGCTGGACAAATGATGAAATAAAAAAAGTTGCTGAGCAGCAGCTTTTTAAATTAGGCAGCGTCTTAGTGGTGGTGAATACGAAAAAAACAGCAAGAGAAATTTACCAGCATT